>JAGNNB010000116.1 GCA_017990865.1 Lysobacteraceae bacterium | reverse complement strand
ATTCCTGATCGATTACAACGAGCACCGTCCCCACGACGCACTCGCCGGCATGACACCGGCCGATTACCGTCACCACCACGCCGGAAACTCTACTTTTGTACTGTCCGATTGACGGGGGAGCTTACGATTTCATTTAGCGCAATAGCGAAAACATCAGGCGATGATAACTGCGCCTACTGGTTTGTTTCTCCGGTTTCGGCCCTGCCTTTGGAAAGAGCAATAATGCTGACAGATGAGCTTGTTGCGTACAACCCAAGCGAAAATTACGAAAATAGAGTGGACCTAGGTGATAAGGGGGAAAAATGCCTGAGCGGTTGGCATTGTTTGGAGTTTTATGGGCTGTCTCTGGCAATCCCAGAAAAAGTTTCGCGCCAGGATAAAAAATGGGAGGCTTCCGGAAAGTTTTTTGTGATGCAAGATTTCGTGGAGTTTTCGAGAAATGGTTTGGACGGAATAAAGTTGCAACCTGTTGTTGTATATGAGTCTAGAAAAACGTATGAGAAAGATGTGATGAAATTCGACGGGATTTTCTACCTAAGCCAAGATTTGAGCGTGATGGGCTTTTCGGTTTTAGAGGAAGAGGCGACCAATAATGAAAATAATGCCCCTAGAATTTCTACCTACTGGGCGCACGGAAAAGCAATCCCTCTAAGGTGCTATTGACGCTTCGTACAACTTCGGCTTTCATCGCGGGGTGAATCTCCTCGCGCAACCATCACAACTCGCGCAACCAGCACAAATGGTTCGCCATTCCCACGCGTGGCGATGCGTTCGTCATCGTCGCCGCGTTGGGGTTCGTCTGGCGCGGTACGAGGCGAACGGCAACGCAACATAGCGGCAATCGAAGACGCGAGCGGCCCCCAACAAGGCCGCGTAACACGTGATCGACCAAAGAACCGGTCAAGGCCCAAACCACGTTCCCGATGCGAAATCCCGGTCGAGGCCTTATCCTTGGCGGCCTTGTTTCGCCCGCGTCCGCGCGGGGAACGCCTCTCAGCCGACCGCCCATGACCGCAGATCGCTATCCCGACTATCCCTTCACGCCCAAGCGCATGGAAGTGCGCCCGGGGATTTCGATGTCCTATTTGGACGAGGGCCCGCGGGACGGGGAGGTGGTGGTGATGGTCCACGGCAATCCGTCGTGGAGTTACTACTGGCGGCATCTGGTGACGGGGTTGCAGGATAAATATCGATGCATCGTGCCCGATCACATCGGCATGGGCTTGTCGGACAAGCCGTCGGATGCGGATTACGCGTACACCCTGCAATCGCGGGTGGACGATCTGACGCGTTTGCTCGCCGGGCTTGGGATCGACGGGCCGTTGACGTTGGCGGTGCACGATTGGGGCGGGATGATCGGGTTCGGTTGGGCGCTCGCTCACGAGGCGCAGGTGCGTCGTTTGTTGATCACCAACACCGCCGCGTTCCCGCTGCCGCCGGCCAAACCGTTGCCGTGGCAGTTGAAGATGTGCCGCGATACGGCGCTGGGCGCGTTCCTGGTACGCGGATTCAACGCCTTCGCCGCGGGCGCCGCGCGCGACGGCGTGGTACGCCCGATGCCGGCCGATGTGCGCCGCGCGTATTTGGCGCCTTACGATTCGTGGAAGAACCGCATTTCCACGCTGCGTTTCGTGCAGGACATTCCGCTGGCCGAAGGCGACCGCGCGTGGACGCTGTTGAACGCCGCCGCCAAGCGTTTATCGGCGTACGCCGACCGGCCCGCGTTCATCGCCTGGGGCCTGCGCGATTTCGTTTTCGATCATCATTTCCTCGAAGGTTTCACCCGCGCGTTGCCGAACGCCGAAACGCATGCGTTCGAGGACGCGCATCACTACGTGCTGGAAGACAAGCACGAGGTCTTGGTGCCGGCGATGCGGCGGTTCCTGGATACGCATCCGATTTGACGCGAGGCCATGGGTCAACGGAATCGTTGACCCGGATCAAATCCGAATTCGTCCCCGGCTTCTACGCTGCCGCCACCTCAGCCGTGGCGATGCTGCCGTGACTCGTTTCGATATCGTGGTGGTGGGCGCCGGCCCGGCCGGTTTGTGCTTCGCGCGCTCGCTGGCCGGCAGCGGATTGAAGATCGCGCTGGTGGAGCGCCAACCGCGAGCGGCGTTGGCCGAGCCCGTCGACGACGGCCGCGAAATTGCGCTGACGCATCGTTCGCAGTGGCTGATGCAGGGTCTCGGCCTGTGGTCGCATTTGGCGGACGACGAACGCGCGATGTTGCGCGATGCTTTGGTGCTGGACGGCGACGATCCCGACGGTTTGCGTTTCCGTCACGAAGACAGCGGGCACACACAACTGGGTTGGCTGGTGCCCAATCGGGCGATCCGCCGCGCGGCCTTCGTCGAAGCTATGTCGAGCGCCGACGTGACGCTGTTCGACGGCGTGCGCACGACCTCCGCGCGCACCGGCGCCGACGGCGTCGAAGTGAAGCTGGAGAATGGCGCGACGCTTTCGGGCGATCTGCTGATCGCGGCCGATAGCCGTTTCTCCGAAACGCGGCGTGCGATGGGCATTCCCGCGACGATGCGAGACTTCGGCAAAACCATGTTGGTCTGCCGCGTCGAGCACGAGCGCGAACATGCGCAAACCGCGTGGGAATGGTTCGATTACGGCCAAACCCTAGCGCTGTTGCCGCTGCACGATGCGCATCGGTCGTCGGTGGTGCTGACCTTGCCGCATGCGCAAGCGATGGCGGTGCAAGCGATGGATGCGGAGACGTTCGGCGCGGATATGGCACGACGTTTTCATGGGCGATTGGGCGCGATGCGCTTCATCGGCCCGTGCTGCGCGTATCCGTTGGTGGGAGTGTATCCGCAACGCTTCGTGGTCGAGCGCTTCGCCACCATCGGCGACGCGGCGGTCGGCATGCATCCGGTGACCGCGCACGGGTTCAATTTCGGTTTGCGCGGACAGGACACGCTGGCGTCGGCGATTCGCGCGGCGCGAGACGCCGGCCGGTCGTATTGGAGCGCGTCGTTGCTGGAAGACTACGAGCGCGCGCATCGACGCGCGACGCGACCGCTGTATCTCGCGACGCAACTGGTTGCCGGGCTCTACACCGACGAAGCGCCGCCCGCAAAATGGTTGCGGCGCACCGCATTGCGCGCGGCGCAACGGCTGGGGCCGTTCAAGCGTCTGGTGATGGCGGGCCTGACGGACGACGGCGGGCGCGCGACGGTGGCCCGGGCACGCTAGCCATCGCGCGATGACGGCTTTGTCGCGTCGCTGGCGTCGCTGGCGTGTCGATCGCCTCATCCAGCCGCAAAACGGTTCGAGCGGAGCGAACTCCGCCCGAAGCGTGCGCGTGAGAGCGTGCGTTTCGGCGCACGCTCTCGATTCCACGTCTCAGCGGGTCTTCGCCCACTGCGCCCGGAACATCTGCAAATCGCTGCGGCTGCGATACAGCGATGGTTCGCGCAGCGGCCGTCCGTGCTCGGTGGTGATCACCATCGGTGCGCCGACCTCGAAACCGGCGGCATCGACCGCGCCCGGCAGATAGTAAGTCACGAACAGTGTCTTACCGTTTTCGGTGCGTTCCACCGAGTACGTCCGCAACTCGCGTCGACCGATGTACAGGAACGGCTCGATCGACGGCGGCAGCGCATCGTACGCGGCGACGGGGACTTCGACGCGGATCAGGTACGCCTGGTCGAGCCGCTGCTCGGCACGCGTACCGCGCGGCCCGCCGAGCTGCAGCGGTTGCGCGAAGCGCGATTGCCCGGCCGATACCACCGCGAACGGCACTTCTGTGGCGACAGGGCGCAGCGGAGTGGGGCGATTCTGCGCGGACAGCGATGCAGCCGCACATAGCAGGGCCAACAGCGCAAGCGACAGCGCTGCGGCCCGTCCGCGAAACATCGTATGGAGTGTTTTCGACATGATGGCGACCCTCAATTGCCGAATTCGATATCGTCGATGCCCGCTTCGTCGGCACCTTGGGTCTTGATGGTGACTTCGACGATGTTGGTCAAATCGACTTGCGAATTGTTCTGGGTGAAGTTGCGGAGCGGGATGCGAACGCCGACCAATTGCGCCTGTACGCCGAAGCCCGAATTGTACGGATGCGGGATGCGATCGAATTGCGACGACGGCAGATCCCACAGCGCCGCATGGCCCGCGTTGTCTTTGATGTTGATTTGCAGGTTCATGTCCGGTCCGCTGCCGGCGGTGGCCGGGCGTTTCGCGGCGCGTAAGGTCAAGTGCGAATAGGCGCTGACGTTACGCTGCCCCACCGGCAACAGGCTGGTGTACGTCTGGCCGACGGCCCAACCCAGCCGCAGCCCCAGCGTGTCGTGATAGAACGCGGTGTCGCTCGGCGGCAGCACGCCGGTGTAGTCGGTGCTGTCGTGATTGAACAAGCGTTCGGCGAACGTGGTGAATCCGGGCGCCGTCACCGTGCCGGCGAGCGTATTCAGCGCAGCGTTCGAGGGCAATTGCTCGAAGTTGTCCAACGCTTTGCGCTGCCCCGACTGATACGTCCAGAACGTCACGTCGTTGCGCATCGATGCGGGCTTGATTCTTCCGGTCAACACTTCGCGATAGCCGCTAATGCCTTTCAGATGCAGGCGGAAGAATGCGGCGACCGTGCTGAGCGTGATCTGGCGTTGCTCGGCGGCGGTGATGATCGACGGCATGAACGGATTGTCGTCGACCGAACCCGCCCAAGGATTGGGCGATCCCAATGCGGCCGTCGGCGTCCAGATCGTATTGAAGTAGTTGTGATTGGCGCTATGCACCCAACCGACCGTCTTGTCCTTGCGCAGCAACATGCCGTTCGGATAGGCGCGATCGTAGGTGCGGAAGCCCTGGAGATTGCTGACGTCGCCGTCGCGCGCGCCGATCAACAAGTAATACGCCGCTTTGCTGGGCACGTACGAGGTGCCGTTCTGGTCGGTCGGCGCGATGGCGTTGACCGCGAGAATGGAGTGCGGGCTCGGCCATGTCGCATTCAACACTTCCGCCGCGACCACGCCCTCGCCGCCGCGGCTGTGGCCGGACAGCGCGATCTTGGTCATGTCGATCTTGCCGAAGAAGATGCCGCCGAACGGATCGGTGCCGTTGATGTTCCAATCGCGCAGTTTGTCGAGGTGTTTGAGCACCAGACGACCGCGTGCGTTGTAATCCCAGATGCCGAGGCCCGGCTGGATATCGTGCGCGCTGATCGAGATGCTGATGATGCCCTGACTCGCCAGCCGCTGCATGATGTAGTTGTAGCCTTCGTGGCTGGGGATGCGATTGGCCGCCGCGCAACTGAACGACATCGATCCGAGCAAGCCCGGCCCGGCGCCGTCGCTGTCGCAATTCAAATGTCGGCCGTGCAGGAACAGTGCGACCGGATAGTTCGTGTTGACGTTGCTGACCGGCGTTCCGGTGCCGGCGACAGTGGCCGGATACATGATCCGCGCCCACGCCAACGTCACGTTTTGCGTCGGCCCGGTGACACCGCTTGGGTCGGTGATGCCGGAGATACCGTTGCTCTGCAACAGTTCGACTTGCCCGACCGGGAACGGCCCGGTGATGCCGGGGTCTTCGTAGACGGTGAAGCCCGGCTTGTCGTAACCGTCGATGAAGTCGGTGCCTTTGTCGTAGAGATTGTCGTGAACGAAGCTTGCGGCGTTCGATGCCGGCACCGCGCCGAAATCGACGATCACTTCGTAGTCGGCGCTCGGCGCGGCTTGCGTGGCCGAAGCCCACACCATCGTCTTGGTGAAATTGATGCACCAGGCTTTGACCTGATGGATTTCCACGCCGCCGGAGACATCGGCGAGCGTCGGGCTTACGCCGTCCCAGTAGGCCTGCGATTGCTTGTTCACCACCCAATACGCGGCATACGTGCCGCCGCTATGGACCGCCGGCACATCGGTCGGATCGACCGCGGCGTGAACGTTCTCGCCCTTCTCGAACGCATCGCTGAATTCGAATTTTCCCGGGTGCGGTTTGTCGCGCCCCGCAGATTCGATGACGATATTGCCGTTGATGATCGCGTACAGCACGACGGCGGTGTCGTCGCGGTAGGAGAGGACATCGGTATCGAGCAAGATCGGCCTTCGATCGACGGCGCCGATGCGCGCGACCACATCGTATGCGCCGGGGCGCATGATCCCGCGGCTGGCGACTTTCACCGTGAACCGGGTTTGGCCTCGGGCGAGCTGAACGGTTTCGACTGCCGGCACGCCGTTCTTGCCGCTGCGATCGTTCAGTGCGTCGCCGACGGACCAGTTGTACGCATTATCCGCCACGAACAATTGCACGGCGGTGCCGGCCGGAAAACCGACGCCGGTGACGTAGAGATCTTCCGTCTTCGCTTCGGCGGCGTTGACCAACACGCCGGCGCTGTTGGAAGGATAAAGCATCGCCTTCTGCGGCGTTCTGATGAACAAATCGCGTTCGGCCAGGATGTCGCCTTTGAGGTCGAGCGCGGTCAACCGCAAAGGCCGACCGACGAAGTAACGCTCGGCTTCCTCGAACGTCAGGAAACCGAGTTCGCGCCTCGCCTCGATCCTGCGCGAGGATGTGCCGATGACGCCGCTTTGGAACCAGAACAAGGTCGTGGGAACGACGCCTCTACGATCGGCGAACAGGCGAGCGTAGGACCATTCGTTGCCGAGATCGTCGTGCAGGAACACTTCGACGCCTTGGCCCGGCGCGAGACCGTCGAGGCCGAGCGACAGCGAATCGCCCGCATCCATGGTGTCGTCGCCGCCGATGGCGCGTGTGACGATGCCGCCTGCGTCGAACAGATGGATCGTCGGTTGCGCCGGCGGCCTGGCGATCGCCGCTTCCGCAACGCGAATATCGCAGCCGGTGAGTTGGCTAGCGGCCCACGCGAGGCCCAAACCGCAAACGAGTGCGGCGACGGCGCGACGGCGACGAATGGCGGATGGAATCCATCCGCGAAGAAGCAGTGCTGATGCATGCATATCGTTACCCTCCGTTGGTTCGGGTGCGGCCCGCATCGTGCGAGACCCGTCGGGCCCCTCATGGCCCACCCGTGTTTCAGACTACGCTTGTGCGCGGCTAACAGGACGCCGTTTCGAGACCGTTCGTCGGTGCAGACGATTGCGTCATCGTGGCGATATCCGCCGCGGCCATCGATCGACCGAAAACGATCGCTGCGGTCGATGATGGCGTTCAGTCGGCCGTCGGCGCATCCGAAACGCATGCGCGCTCGAAGTCTTCCCGTGTGAGCGGCGCCATGCCGTGCAGAATGCGCGCGCGATCGCATTGCGAGCTGGGTTCGCCGTTTTCCCAAGACACGCGCAGTTCGCGGCAGACGGATGGTCGCATCTCGTAGATGCCGCACTGCGCTTGTCGGCCGATGTCGCCTTCGAGCGCGACGCAGCGCGGCTGTTTCGACCAAGTGCCGCGCATGCAGCGTTGGTGCGCATCGAGAACTTCGGTCAGCGCCACCGGTACGACGCCGCCCAGCGAGGATTCGGCTTCGGACCAATGCAAGCTGACGCGATAGGCGGCGCAACAGGCGCCGCAGGTAAGGCATGGATGCGACATGGCGCGGCGACACGATGGCGAAGTCGCGATTCTAGCGTTGTGCGCGGCCTCGATGCGTTGCGCGGGGATATCGATTTGGGCGCGCCCGCGATGACCGCTACAATTCTGCGATGACCACGCCCTGCAATATCGCCGCACGCCTGCCCGAACTGGCCCGCGAGCGCCCCGACCAAATCGCGATGCGCTGCCCCGGCCGCGACGGCGCCTACGCCATCGCCTTGACCTACGCCGATCTGGACCGTCGCAGCGACGCCATCGCCGCGGGGCTCGCCGCGCGCGGCATCGTGCGCGGCACGCGCGCGGTGCTGATGGTGCGACCCACGCCCGAATTCTTCCTGCTGATGTTCGCGTTGTTCAAGGTCGGCGCGGTGCCGGTGCTGGTGGACCCAGGCATCGACAAACGTGCGTTGAAACAATGCCTGGCCGAAGCGCGACCCGAGGCGTTCATCGGCATTCCGTTGGCGCACTTCGCGCGCTTCCTGCTCGGTTGGGCGAGCGATGCGCGCATCCGCATCACCACCGGCGCGCGCGCGTTCTTCGCCGACGTCACGCTGGCCGAGGTCGAACGCGCGGGCGCGAACGCAGGTCCGCAATTGGCCGACACGCAGCCGGACGACGTGGCCGCTATTCTGTTCACCAGCGGCTCCACCGGCGTGCCCAAAGGCGTGGTGTATCGCCATCGCCATTTCGTGGCGCAGATCGCGATGATGCGCGAAGCCTTCGGCATCGAACCCGGCGGCGTGGATTTGCCGACGTTCCCGCCGTTCGCGTTGTTCGACCCGGCGCTCGGTCTCACTTCGATCATTCCCGACATGGATCCCACGCGGCCCGCGAACGCCGACCCGCGCAAACTGCATGCGGCGATCGCGAAATTCGGCGTCGATCAGTTGTTCGGTTCGCCCGCGTTGATGCGCGTGCTGACCGATCACGGCCAACCGCTGCCGACGCTCAAACGCGTGACCTCGGCAGGCGCTCCGGTGCCGGCGGACGTGGTGTCGAAAATCCTGAGTTTGCTGCCGCCGGATGCGCAGTTCTGGACGCCGTACGGCGCGACCGAATGCTTGCCCGTGGCGGTGATCGAAGGC
>JAGNNB010000115.1 GCA_017990865.1 Lysobacteraceae bacterium | reverse complement strand
ATGGCCGAGCGCGCGACGCACGCCTCCGATTCGTTCTGGACCTGGCGCGACACCATGTACCGCATGGCCGAGCGTTTCGATCCCGAATCGCTGCATGCGGTGGCCGCGCAGTTGTACGCCGAGATGCTCGAAGCCGGCTACACCACGGTGTGCGAATTCCACTATCTGCATCACGCGCCCGACGGCGCGCCGTATCCCGATCCCGCGACGATGTCGCGCGCTTTGATCGCCGCCGCGCGCGAGACCGGCATCCGCCTGACCTTGCTGCCGGTGCTGTACATGACCGGCGGTTTCGACGGCCGCGCGCTGAACGCGCGTCAGCGGCGTTTCGGGCATACCGTCGATGCGTATCTGCGCTTGTTCGAGACGCTGCGCGCCGAACAGGACGCGACCTTGCGCATCGGTTGCGCGCTGCACAGCCTGCGCGCGGTGCCGGCGGATGCGATGGCGGCGACGCTGACGGCGTTGCCGGCGGATGCGCGCATCCATCTGCATATCGCCGAGCAGATCGGCGAAGTGCAGGACAGCCTCGCGATTCGCGGCGAGCGGCCGGTGCGTTGGTTGCTCGACCATGCGCCGGTCGATGCGCGCTGGACCTTGGTTCACGCCACGCATTTGGACGTGGACGAAGTCGTCGGCATCGCCGACCGCGGCGCGACGGTCGCGATTTGCCCGACCACCGAAGCCAATCTCGGCGATGGTCTGTTTCCGCTGCGCGATTTTCTGGACGCGAACGGCCTCTGGGGCATCGGCTCGGATTCGCATATCTCGGTGTCGCCGGTGGAAGAGCTGCGTTGGCTCGAATACGGCCAGCGCCTGATCACGCGGCACCGCAATATCGCCGCGAGCGCTGACTACCCCAGCGTCGGCGAAGCCTTGCTCGCGGGCGTGCGGGCGAGCGCAGCGCGCGCGACGGGGTTCGATGCGGACACGCTGGCCGCCGACGCGCTCACGCTTTCCACGGCCGACGGCGATGCGCCGCAGCTCGTGGGCGCCACGGCCGACGACATCGCCGATCGCTGGATCTTCAGCGGCAATCGACCGGCGATCGATCGCGTCGAGGTCGCCGGGCGCACGGTGGTCGTCGGTGGACGCCACGTCGCCCGCGACGCCATCGCGGCGCGGTTCGCAACGGCGATGGCGCGTCTGCGCGCGGTTTGAGTCGCGTCTATTTCGGCTTCGTCCGCCGAAATCCGGGGTTCGTCGCAAACCCGAGCGAGTGCGGCGACGGGACGCCACTCTCGTCGCACCCACAACTTGAGGAGATCGTCATGGGATTGCGTCATTCCGCTGCGTTCGCCGCTTTGGCCGTCGCCTTGCCGTCGCTGTTCGTCGCGATGCCGGCTATCGCCACGACCGACGCCGAACTGCAGGCCATCGTGGTCAAGCGTTTGCAGGGCGACCGCACCGGCGCGTGCTTCGCCACCGCGGTGATCGACGGCGACGCGGTGAGCCGTGCTTATGTCTGCGCCGACGGCGGCGACCCGGCGCGTCGCATCGATGCCGCTACCGCGTTCGAGATCGGCTCGGTCAGCAAACCGATGATGGCCGCGTTGCTCGCGGGCATGATCCGCGAGGGCAAGGCCTCGCTGGACGATCCGCTGTCCGCGTGGTTGCCCGATTCGGCCAAGGTGCCGACCTTCGAAGGCAAGCCCATTCTGCTGCGGCATATCGTCACGCATACCTCCGGTTTGCCGGCGATCCCCGCGGGCATGGACGCCGATCTGCGCAACCCTTACACGCGCCTGACCGAAGCCGATCTGCTTGGCGGATTGTCGCGCGCGACGCTGACGCGCGCGCCGGGCGAGAAGCAGGAGTACTCGAATTTCGCGGCGATGTTGCTCTCGTACGCCATCGCACGCCGCGCCGGCATGGATTTCGAAACGCTGTTGCGCGACCGCGTGTTCGCGCCGTTGGATATGGACAGCACGTACATCGCGCGGCGACCGGAAGGCACGAAAATCGCGGTCGGCCACACGCCGGACGGCAAGCCCACGTCGCCCTGGGATTTCCCCGGCGATTTCGCCGGCGTCGGCGGCGTGCGCTCGACCCTCGACGACATGGTGCGCTACGTGCGCGGCCAGTTCGGCGGCGCGCCCGCGCCGCTGGACACGGATTTCGCGCGTACCCATGTCGCGATCGAGACGCCCTCGAAGGCGCCGACGGCGATGCAGTGGATGCGGGCCACGCTCAACGGCCGCGAATTTCTGGCCCACGAAGGCGGCACCGGTGGATTCTCTTCGTTCGTGGCGTTCGACCCCGTGAAAAAATTCGGTGTGGTGATTCTGTCCGACACCGCGCTGCATGGCATGGGCGGTTTGGGCAGCCTCGGCTTGCATCTGCTCGATCCGCGCGTGCCGTTGGGTAAGCCTCTCTTGCCTGAAGTCGACACCAGTCCCGCGCCGACGCTGTCCGCCGACGATGCGAAGGACTATGCAGGCGAATACCCGCTGATGCCGAATTTCGTGCTGACCGTGCGCGCGGAAGGCACGACCTTGACCGCGCAAGCGACCGGGCAAGGCGCATTTCCGCTCACCCCGAAAGCCAAGGATGTCTTCGCCTTCGCGGACGCCGGCATCGTCATCCGCTTCCGTCGCGATGCGGCGGGCAACGTGACCGCGCTCGCGCTCGAACAGGGCGGGAACACGATGACAGGCAAGCGCCGATGAGCGTCATGAGCGCGAGCGATCCGGTTCCTCCGATGCCCGAGCGAACGCCGTATGCGTTGAACACGCCGCTTCCGTACGCGGGCGACGGCGATCGTTGGCTGCGTTACGCGCGCTATCCGGCGTTCGGCGGGCGCTGGTTGCTGGGGCGTTGCCTGGTGTTCGGCGCGTGCATCGGCGCCTTCGGTGCGTTGACTTCGGCCAGCCTCGTGGTCGCTACCGGCGAAGGCCGCACCGCGCTGCTGTCGGGTCTGCACTTCTTCGTCGGGTTCATGTTGATGTGCAGCGCCGGTCCGTCGCTCGCCACGCTCGTGCGACACGCGCGATGGCCCTTGAAGCGCGAGCGAATCTTCGTCGTCGCCGCGTTGCTGGTCGGGGTCGTGATCGCCTACTTCGCCGATAGTTGGGCGTCGGGCTATCTCGCGTCGGCGATGCCGGAATCGAAGAACATCGAACTCACGCTCAAGCCGCCGCCATTGACGCCGCTGGAAACGGCCGCCGCCGCCGCGTTGAAACTGTTGATGGGCCTTCTGATTTACGGCGCCCTCGGCGGCGGTCTCGCCTTGCGCGCCTACTTCCGCGAGCTCGGGCGTTGGCAGGCGAGCGTGCAGGCCGAGGCGATGGCCACTCTGCAAGCCGAAAAGCAGCGTTCTGATTTGCGTCTGGGCGTGCTGCAGGCGCAGGTGGAACCGCATTTTCTGTTCAACACGCTCGCCTCGGTGCGCGCGTCGTTGCATCAAGCGCCCGCGCAGGCCGAGGCCACGCTGGATGCGCTGGTCGCGTATCTGCGCGCCAGCATTCCGAAGCTGCGCGACGACGAGGCCGCTTTGGTTTCCACCCTCGGCCAGCAACTCGATCTGTGCGCGCATTACCTCGAAGTCATGCGGTTGCGCACCGCCGGCCGATTGCGGTACGCGATCCATGCCGACGCCGCATCGCGGGCGTCTTCGTTTCCGTCGTTCTTGCTGTTGAGTCTGGTCGAGAACGCGGTCAAGCACGGTGTCGAGCCGAAACCCGGGCCGGGGACGGTAACGCTCTCGGCCGAGCGCGACGGCGGCGCGCTGCGCGTGCGCGTCGACGACGATGGCCTCGGCTTGCGCACGGGGACCGGCGGCGGCCTGGGCCTGACGAATCTGCGCGCGCAGTTGCGTACGCTCTACGGCGAGCGGGCGTCGTTCCGCATCGAGAGCGGCGCCGACGGCGGCACGCGCGCCGAATTGCGCATTCCGATGGAGGACGCGACGACATGAACCCGATCGCAGGCCCGGCCGCCGTGATCGCCGAGGACGAACAGCCGCTGCGCGACGCGCTCGTTGCCATGCTGCGCGCCGCTTGGCCGGAATTGCGCATCGTCGCCGAATGCGAAGACGGCATCGCCGCGATGGAGGCCATCGCGGCGCATCGGCCCGATATCTGTTTTCTCGATATCCGCATGCCGGGCGTGAGCGGTTTGGACGTGGCGCGCGCCGCGGTGGCGGCGAAGGCGCAGGTGGTGTTCACGACGGCCTATGACGAGTACGCCGTGCGCGCGTTCGAAGCGGGCGCTGTTGACTATCTGCTCAAGCCGCTGCAGCCCGAACGCGTGGATCTCGCGATCGCGCGTCTGCGCGAGCGCATGCGCGAAGCGAAGACCGACGAGGCCGTCGCGCGCGTCGATACGCTCGAAGTCGCGCTTCGCCCGCGCGATGCGCGCGCGATCCGTTGGATTTCCGCGTCGGTGGGCGACAGCGTGCGCATGATCGGGATCGACGAGGTGCTGTTTTTCCAGGCGCAGGACAAATACGTGCGCGTTGTCGCGAACGACGGCGAGGCCGTGATTCGTATGCCGATCAAGGAACTGCTCGCCGGGCTCGATCCGGAGACGTTCTGGCAAGTGCATCGCGGCACGATCGTCCGCGTCGCGGCGATCGATCGCGTGCGCAAGGACGAGCTCGGAAAATGGGCGTTGTCGCTGCGCGGCTGCGGCGAGACGCTGCCGGTCAGTTCGGCGTTTCTGCATCGTTTTCGCGGGATGTGACGCGGCGGAAACGTCTGGAGACTTGCTTCCAGCATCCACGTTTTTTGCTGGAACTCATTTCGGTATCGAACGACCGCCTATTTTCATGCTGTCATCCCGGCGAACGCCGGGACCCAGCTCTTGAAAATAGCCGCTGAAAGCGGGTTTCCAGCGTTCGCCGGAATGACCGCGTGCGAGCGGATACCCGTTCGATTTCAAGAGAGGTTTCAGAAGCCTTCAGCGCAGCGTCGCGGGCGTACAGCCGGCGACGTTCGCGCCGGAGCGCACCGAATGCAGCGCGGGCGCGAAGGTGTCGGCCGTACCGTCGTTCGGCGCCGGTTTCACCCGCAGCAGTCGCGCCAACAGCGGGTACAGATCGACGTTGTCGAACGCAGGCAGTCGCGCGCCGCGACAGAACGCCGGCCCGGCGGCGACGAACACCGCGCGCATCGTGGGGTCTTCCATCGCGAAACCGTGTTCGCCCTTCACCGGCTGTTCGTATACGTAATGCGCGCGACTTTGCACGCGCCAACCGGTTCGCACTTGGCACACGATCGGCGGAACTCGATGATTCGCGCCGTAACGCCATGCCGCGGGCAAGGTCTCGCGCGTCCAACAGTCGAAATGCGGGTGCGCGCCCAAAAAAGCGCGCTCCACCGTTTCGCGTTGTCCGGGATTCGGACGAAGCCCCAGCATCGTGCCCCACCATTCCGTCTCGTACAGCGCGGGATCGAGCACGTCTTCCAGCCACACGCGTTGTTCGCGCGGCACGTCGGCCATGCCGTGATCGGAAACCACGATCAGATCGGTACGCGCGAGCAGACCGCGCTCGCGTAAGCCGTCGCGCACGCGGGCGATGGCGTCGTCGATGCGCCGCAGCGCGCCCATCGCGCGCTCGGAGCGACTGCCGTCGAGATGCGAGGCCACGTCGTATTGCTCGAAGTACAGCGTCAGCAACCGCGGGCGACGCTTCGGCGGCAAATCCAGCCACGCCAGAATCTGATCCGCGCGCGCTTCCGGCGGCACGCGCATGTCGAAGGCGCGGCGATAGCGCGGTTCTTCGTCCGCGATGCGCGCTTCCGAGCCCGGCCAGAACATCGTCGCGGCGATGCCGCCCTGTTTCTGCAGCGTCGCCCAAATCGGTTCGCCGCCCCACCAACGGCCGTCCTTCGCGCTGTCTTCCTTCGAGATGTAACGCCCCAGCGTCGCATCGGTCATGTTGTTGTGGACGATGCCGTGATGATCCGGCCGCAGCCCCGTGACCAGGGTGTAGTGGTTCGGAAATGTCAGCGTCGGGTAGCTCGGCGTCATCCACGCCGCGCGCACGCCGTCGGCCGCCATCGCATCCAGCGTGGGCATCGCGCCGCTGCCCAGCACGTCGGCCGGCATCCCGTCGATGGAGACCAACAGGACGATCTCCTCGCCGCTGCCGCGCGCCCGCTGCGACGGACCATTCTCGCGCGTCGCTCGCGGGGCGCAGGCGTTCATCGCCGCAAGCGCGGCCGCGAACAAAGAGACGAAGGCGATGCGGGTCGACGGCCGGTTTCGGCAAAGACGAGCGAAGGGCATTCGGCGATACTACCGGACGAATTCGTAAGCCGACAGGATCGCACGATGACACGATGCTCGGATCTACGACCGATGGCGTATGGCGTTGCGGCGCTGTTGCTGTTCTCGTCCGCCGCGCGGGCGGGGACGGATGCGCCGATGCCGACGACCGCGCGTTGCGAAGTGTGGGCGCACGAGCTGAGTTTCGCGCGCAGCGTGGCCGAACACGATGCCGCCGCGTTCCGCGCGCATCTGCATCGCGGCGCGGTGTTCGGTGTCGGCCGCGATCGACAGACGCGCGGCGCCGATGCCATCGCGCAGCGGTGGGCCGGCATCGTCGAAGGCAAAGCGATCACCATCGAGTGGTACCCCACGCACACCACCGAAAGCGCCGAAGCGCCGGGTGTGGTGTGGTCGTCGGGGCCGTCGTTGGTGGTCGAAAACCCGGGTTTGGCCGATGCGCGCTACAGCATCGGCGCCTTCCATTCGGTATGGCATCGCGGCGACGACGGCGTTTGGCGCGTCTTGTTCGACGACGGCGCGGACAGCCAGGCCGCCGATGCCGAACAGGTGCGCGCCTTCCGCGCCGGGCGCCGCGACACCTGTCCCGAGCCGCCCGCACCGCCCGTGCCGCCGCCGCGTTCATGAATGGGCGCGCGCTGAACGTTCGCGCACCCGTCCTGCCCGCGAGCGTCGCGGCACATGCAGCGTGTCGCCGGTGGGTGTATATCTTCGCTGCCGTCGCCCACCGACGCTTCGTTTGAGGCCGCCTGTATGAATACATCCGCGTTGAAACTTCTCGCGTTCGCGATGCTCGTATCGCCGCTGTGCGCAGCCGCTACGCTCGCGCAAACGACCGTCGCGCAAACCGCCGTCGCTGTCGAAACCGCGCAGACGACGCCCGCCGCGGACGACGTCGCGCAGACGAGCTCCGAACCTTCCGCGCAGACGTCCGCCGCTCAACCGCAACCCGCGCGCACCTGCCTCACCCTCACCGGTTCGCGCGTTACCGCGCAACGCAACCTGCGCGCCGCGCGCGAAGGCCGCCCCGAACGGGAATGCGTGAACAGCGCCGGTCGCGTTTACAGCGAAGACGACATCGAACGCACCGGCCAACGCAGCGTCGCCGATGCGCTTCGCAGCTTGGATACCGGTATCCGTTGAGTCGCCCAAGCCCGGTTCGTCGTTTGGATCGAGCCGTTGTCGCTGATTTAGCCGTCATCCGGATATAGCCGTCCTCCCGAATTTAGCCGTCATCCGTAATTTAGCTGTCATCCCGGCGAACGCCGGGATCCAGCATTGAAGTCTTGGTGAAAACGGGATCCCGGCCTTCGCCGGGATGACGGAGCGAATAAGGGCTGCGGTCGCCGTTCGATCCGGCCAACCCAGCGTCGCCGATGCGCTTCGCAGCTTGGATACCGGTATCCATTGAGTCGCGCAATTCCGGTTCGTCTTCCGGATTGAGCCGCTGTCGCTGATTTAGCCGTCATCCGGATATAGCTGTTCTCCCGGATTTAGCCGTCGTCCTTAATTTAGCTGTCATCCCGGCGAACGCCGGGATCCAGTATTGAAGTCTTAGCGAAAACGGGATCCCGGCCTTCGCCGGGATGACGAGAAGGTGTTTGCGGCGATCATCGGAGAAGCTGCGGCTCTTCGATATCGAAAGCATCGATGTTGTGAGCGCCTGTATTGAATGCATCGATCTTGAAGACATGTCTGACGACATCGATCGAAAGCGCGATACCGCTATCTCGATCCCAAGACGAAACCTTCTTTCCGCGGCTACTTCGTCCCGCGCCTCAACCGAACAAATCCGCGGTCTTCGTCGACCCATCGCTCTCCGCGTCCTCGACGAAGCGCGCGCCTTCCAAGCGCAGCAACGCGATTTTGATCGGCAAGCCGCCGCCGAAGCCCACCAAACGCCCATCCGCGCCGATCACGCGATGGCAGGGCAGTACGATCGGCAACGGATTGCGTCCGTTCGCGGCGCCCACCGCGCGCATCGCTTCGGGTTTGCCGATGGCCCGCGCCAGATCGCGATAACTCCGTGTCTGCCCGTACGCGATCGTCGCCAGCGTTCGCCACACCTCGCATTGGAACAGCGTGCCGGCCGGCGCCAGCGGCAAATCGAAAGTCTTGCGCTTACCGGCGAAATATTCGAGCAACTGCGTGCGCGTCGCGAGCAACGTGTCCGCGATCGCGCCGTGCGCGCCGGCCCGCCAATGCGCGCGATCGACCGGATGCCGATTGCTTGGAAATTCGATATGACGCAGCCCGTTCGCGTCGGCGGCGATGGTCAACACGCCGATCGGCGTATCGAAGCGTTCGAAAAAGCACTCGGATGTCATGCCGCGGCCGCCTCCATCGCATCGTTCGGAAGATGCCACAGATGCAGCAC
>JAGNNB010000114.1 GCA_017990865.1 Lysobacteraceae bacterium | reverse complement strand
CTTGGGAACCGTTGGCCGGACGGCAGTTTCCGTAACCCGGCGAATCCGGGCGCGACCTGGGGCGGTCAGCCTTGGGGCTCGCCGATTCCCGGTTTCGGCACGCTGATCCTCGCCGACAACGGCATCGAAACGAAGCTGAATTCGCTGCTGTTCTCGTTGGAGAAGCCGTACACCAAGGCGTCGCCGTGGGGTTTCACGATGGCATATACCTACAGCGACGCTGAAGAGAATCGCAATAACGCCGCAGCGTTCGACGAGCACTATCTGTTCGATTATTCGGGACAGGAAGGTCAACCGTTCACGCGTTCCCTCGGTATTTCCAAGCATCGCCTCGTCGGCACCGGTATCTACGGCATCGGCAGCTTCACCATGTCCGCAAAGCTGACCTTGGCCAGCCCGACGTCGAAAGAAGCGGTGAACTGTTACGACGCGCCGAGCTTCGATAACTGTTTCTTCGATCCGTACACCCCGAGCGAGGGCATCGGATTCAAACAGTTCGATATCGCGGTGCGTAAAGACTGGGATACGGGCGCCGGCATCAAGTTCTACGTCCGCGGCGACGTGTTCAACGTCTTCAACTGGCGCAACTTCACCGATTACGACACCTGGCGCGGTGGCCCCGGTAGCGCGAACACGAACTTCGGTCGTCGCAGCGGCGACGGTACGGTGTGGCCGCCGCGGATGTTCAAGGTCTCGCTCGGCTTCAGTTGGTGATCGACCGGCCTCGGTATGCCGCCTTGCGCGGCATACCGAGGCGCTCTCACGCACAGCAGGAGATGCGTTTGTCTCGCTTAAAGATGCACGCGATTCGCACGATATGTTTCCGTATTGCCGCCGGGATGGGGGTCTGTCTCTCTCTCGCCCTCATCACGAGCTGTCGCCATGTCCCCGGGCCGACAGCGTTTGAACCGGCGGTTTTTTCTTCTTCCGCTTCGACCCGCGCACTGCCGCAGGAAATCGAAGACATCGAACGCCGCACGTTCGACTTCTTTTGGGAAACGACCGATGCGCGCTCCGGCCTCGCGCCGGATCGCTACCCCTCGCAGCCGTTTTCCAGCGTCGCTGCGATCGGTTTCGCGCTGACGGCTTATCCGATCGGCGCCGAACGCGGTTGGATTACGCGAGAACAGGCGACGGAACGTACGCTGACCACATTGCGATTCCTCCGCAACGCGCCGATGGGCCCGGAAGCGACCGGACGCTCGGGCTATCGCGGGTTCTACTACCACTTTCTCGATATGCGCGAAGGCCGCCGCTTCGGCGATTGGGTCGAGCTCTCCAGCGTGGACACCGGTTTGATGATGATGGGCGTACTGTTCGCCCAGAGCTATTACGATCGCGACGACCCGCGCGAACGCGAGGTCCGCGAGATCGCCGATGCGCTGTACCGGCGTGTCGAATGGACTTGGATGCAACCGCGGCCGCCGTTGGTCGGCATGGGCTGGCATCCGGAAAAGGGTTTTATCGATAACGATTGGCACGGCTATAACGAGGCGATGTTGGTGTATGTACTGGCGCTCGGTTCGCCCACCCATCCGGTGCGATCCGAGGCGTGGACCGCGTGGACCGACACGTACCGTCGCAGTTGGGGCGACTATCGCGGTTATGAGCATTTGGCGTTCGGGCCGATGTTCGGCCATCAATACAGTCACGTGTGGATCGACTATCGCGGCATTCGCGATGCCTACATGCGCGAACGCGGTTTCGATTATTTCGAGAACAGCCGGCGCGCAGCGTACGCGCAGCGCGATTACGCCATCGCCAATCCGATGCGCTGGAAAGGCTACAGCGAGTCGATCTGGGGCTTGACCGCTTGCGATGGGCCGCAGCACACCAAACAAACCTATGCGGGCGAGCAGCGCGAATTCCGCGCCTACAGCGCGCGCGGCGTCGGCCTGGCCGATGTCTTCGACGACGGCACGATCGCGCCGACCGCCGCCGTGGCGTCGATCGCGTTCGCGCCCGACATCGCGATTCCCGCCGCGCAAGCCATGCGCCGCGAGTACGGCGACGATCTTTACGATCGTTATGGATTTCTCGACGCGTTCAATCCCAGTTACGAGTACGACGGGCCAGTGACGACGGGCAAGGTCGTGCCGGGCAAAGGTTGGTTCGCCGGGGACTACCTGGGCATCGACCAAGGGCCGATCCTGGCGATGATCGCCAATCATCGCGACGGTTTCGTCTGGAGCGTGATGAAGCGCAATCCCTACATTCGCCGTGGTTTGGAGCGCGCCGGCTTCGAGGGCGGTTGGCTCGCCGCGCCGCCGCCGCCCGCATCGCGGTAAGCTCGGCGTATGCGCCGTCGCTTCGCTACTATCTTCGCAATACTGATGCTGGCGAGTTGTCGCCCGGCCGATGAGCGCACGACGATTCGTTTCTGGGCGATGGGTCGCGAAGCGGAAGTCGTCGGCAGCTTGATCCCGGAATTCGAACGCGAACATCCCGGTCTGCATGTCGAAGTGCAGCAGGTGCCGTGGTCCGCCGCGCACGAGAAATTGCTGACGGCTTACGCGGCGGATGCGCTGCCGGATATCTGCCAACTCGGCAACACCTGGGTGCCGGAATTCGCCGAACTCGATGCGTTGGAGCCCCTGGATCGCTACGTCGCCGAGTCGAAGACGGTCGATCGTCAGGACTACTTCGCGGGCATCTGGGACACCAACGTCGTCGACGATAAAACCTATGGTGTGCCGTGGTATGTGGATACGCGGCTGATCTTCTATCGCAAGGACCTGCTCGCCGCCGCCGGTTACGACGCGCCACCGAAGACCTGGGCGGAGTGGAGCGAGGCGATGGCCGCGATCAAGCGGCAGCGCGGCAAGGACCGCTACGCCATTTTGTTGCCGCTCAACGAATTCGAACAATTGCTGTCGCTGGCCTTGCAGCAAGACGATCCGCTGCTGCGCGAGAATCGCCGCGGCAATATGACGAGCCCCGGTTTCCGGCGCGCGTTGGCGTATTACGTCGGCATGTTCGAGGCCGATCTGGCGCCGCCGATGTCGGAAACGCAGATTTCGAACGTTTGGGACGAATTTTTCAACGGCCTGTTCGTGTTCTACGTTTCCGGGCCTTGGAATATCCGCGAGTTCCGCAAGCGCGCGCCCAAGGGCTTGGAAGACGCATGGGGCACCGCGCCGCTGCCCGGGCCCGATGGACTCGGCGCGGGGATCGCCGGCGGAACCAGTCTGGTGTTGTTCCGCAACTCATCGCGTAAGCGCGAAGCGTGGATGTTCGTCGAATATCTTTCGCGCCCGGAGGTGCAACGCAAATTCCACGCCGAGATCGGCGATTTGCCGCCGCGCCGCAGCACGTGGGATCACCCCGCGTTGCGCGACGATCCGTACGCGGCCGCGTTCCGCGATCAACTCGAGCGCGTGAAACCGACGCCGAAAGTGCTGGAATGGGAGCGCATCGTGCAAGAAATGCGTCTCGCCAGCGAGCGCGTGGTGCGCGGCGGTCAATCGCAGGATGCGGCCGTACGTCGGTTGAATGCGGCGGTCGACGATATTCTCGAAAAGCGACGCTGGGTGCTGGCGCAACGCGCCGCAGCCGCGGAGCATCAGCCGTGAAGCCGCAGCCGTGAAGCCTTCACTCGCCGGTTGGGTGTTCGTCGGGCCCGCGCTCGCGGTGTTGACCGTGTTCTTCGGTTTACCGGTGTTCGCGGCGCTGCTGCTCAGCCTCAGCGATTTCGATCTGTACGCGCTGGCCGATTGGAGCAACCTTCGATTCGTCGGTTTCGGCAATTACGTCGAACTCCTGCAGACGCCGCTGTTCTGGAAATCGCTGGGCAATACGTTTTATTTCGTCCTCGTCGGTGTGCCGCTGTCGATCGGCGTGTCTCTCGGCGCCGCTTTATTGTTGAACGCGCCGGTCGCGCGGTTCCGCGCCTTCTTCCGAACCGCATTGTTCGCGCCGGTGGTGACGACCTTGGTGGCGGTGGCGGTGATCTGGCGCTATCTGTTCCACACGAGTTACGGCTTGGTGAACTGGGCGCTCGGCTTCTTCGGCATCGCGCCGGTCGATTGGCTGGGCGACCCGCATTGGGCGATGCCGACGATCATTCTGCTCGCGGTGTGGAAGAACTTCGGCTACAACATGGTGATCTTCCTCGCGGGATTGCAGGCGATTCCGCAGGATCTCTACGAAGCCGCACGCATCGACGGCGCGTCGCGGCGGCGTCAGTTTTGGTATATCACCTTGCCGATGCTCGGGCCGGTGCTGATGGTGGTCGGTGTGATTACCGTCGCCGGCTATTTCCAATTGTTCGCCGAGCCTTATGTGATGACGCGCGGCGACCCGCTGCAGAGCACGGTCAGCGTGTTGTATTTCATGTTCGAGGAAGGCTTCCGTTGGTGGAATCTCGGCCGTGCGTCGGCGGTGGCGTTCCTGCTGTTCCTGATCATTTTTGCGGTCACGACCTTGATGATGCGGTTCGGCCGCAAGAAGGGCTTGGTATGAGCAGCGCGCGCGTCGTCGGCGAATCGCGCACGCATGCGGTGCTGGTGCACGCCGGTTTGATCGCGCTCACCGCGTTGAGCCTTGCGCCGCTGTTGTGGATGCTGTCGGTCTCGTTCATGCCCGCCGGCGGCGCCAGTCGTTTCCCGCCGCCGCTGCTGCCGTCCGCGCCCACGTTGGACAACTATCGTGCGCTGTTCGAACGCATCGGCATGGGCGGCTATTTCCTCAACAGCGTCGTCGTTTCGGTGGCGACCACTGTGCTGTCGCTGATCATCAACGCGATGGCCGGCTATGCCTTCGCCAAATTGCGATTCGCCGGCCGCGACCGCATTTTCAAAACGCTCCTGGCGGCACTGGTGATTCCCTCGCAGGTGGCGATGCTGCCGTTGTTTCTCATGCTCAAGCAGATGGGAATCATCAATAGCTACGCGGGCGTGGTGGTGCCGGGCTTGGCGTCGGTGTTCGGGATTTTCCTGGTACGCCAGTACGCGCGTTCGATTCCGGACGAACTGATGGAAGCCGCGCGGATCGATGGCGCGGGCGAATGGCGCATCTTCTGGCGGATCGTGTTGCCGATGCTCAAACCTGTGCTGGTGACGTTGGCGATCTTCACCTTCATGGGCACATGGAACGACTTCATGTGGCCGTTGATCGTACTGACCGATCAATCGAATTACACCTTGCCCGTCGCGTTGGCCTCGCTGTCGCGCGAACATATTCAAGACGTCGAAATGATGATGGCGGGTGCGGTGCTGACCGTATTGCCGGTGCTCGCTTTATTCCTTGCTTTGCAGCGCTATTACATCCAGGGGTTGCTGCTGGGAAGCGTCAAAGGGTGAGCGGCCAGGTTTGCGCGCCACTGGCGCGCGTGGCCACGAACGCATGCTCTGCAATCGCTGCTCCTATGAGCTTGAGCCGAGGATCGATGCGACTTCGCGAAAGCCGGATCCCGGTTTGCGCCGAGACGACGACCAAGATTCGATGACACCGATGAAATGCCCTATGGCCTGGTGGAAATGAATTTCCAGAGAAAATTCCGATGAGACATACTTCCAAGCTAGCGTCGTTGATGCTGCTGTTCGCCGCCGCATCGGTCCACGCGAAAGATGCGACGACCGTTCTCGACGATTTTTCGGACCCCGCGCCTTGGCGCGTAATCGCCTCGACTCAAGTCAGCGGCGCGATCCGCAGCGACGGCGGCGCGCTGTGTCTGGATTACGATTTCAACGGCGTGTCGGGCTATGTCGGCATGCAGCGCGATATCGCGATCGAGTATCCCGACAACTATCGTTTCGACTTCGCCCTGCGCGGCGCATCGCCCGAGAACGATCTGCAGTTCAAAGTGATCGATGCCAGCGGCGATAACGTGTGGTGGGTCAATCGTCCTAAATACGCGTTCCCCGCCGAGTGGATGCCCGTGCGCTATAAGCGGCGACATATCGGCAAGGCTTGGGGACCGAGCGCGGACGCCACGCTGCGCGCCAGCGCGAAACTCGAATTCACGTTGAACAACAGCGCGGGCGGGAAGGGCAGCGTCTGTTTCGACGATTTGCGATTCTCCACGCTGCCGCCGGACGCTGCGGAGCCGCGCATCGTGTCCGCGCAAGCGACGAAGGCCGCGCGCGAAGCGAACAACGCGATCGACGGCGATACGGCGACGCTATGGCGCGCCGGGCGCAAACCGCAGCGATTGACGCTCGATCTCGGCGCCGCGACCGAATTTGGCGGCTTGCGATTGGACTGGGCGCCGAATGCGCAGCCCTCGGCGTACGCGGTGTTGGTGTCCGAGGACGGCCAAGCATGGCGCACGCTGCGCGAGATCGCCAGCAGCGACGGCGGTCGCGATTGGATATCGACGCCGGAATCCGAAGCGCGCTATGTCGCGATCGAAACCCGCGGCGGTGCGTCGCGCGATGTCGCGCTTGCCGAAGCGCGCGTCGAACCTCTCGCGTTCGCGGCGACGCCGAACGACTTCATCGTCTCCGTGGCAAAAGATCAACCGCGCGGTCGTTTCCCGCGCGGGTTCAGCGGCGAACAAGCCTACTGGACCATTCTCGGCGTCGACGGCGGCACCGAACAGGGTTTGATCGGCGAAGACGGCGCGGTGGAAGTGGCGAAGGCGGGCTTCAGCATCGAACCGTTCGTGCGGGTCGACGATGCGCTGTTGACGTGGGCCGATGTCGCGGCGAAGCAATCGCTGCAGGACGGCTATCTGCCGATTCCGAGCGTCGAGTGGACGCATGCGGATGCGCGATTGCGCACCACTGCCTTCGTCGATCAAGACGCTTCCGGCAAGCGCACGTCGATCGTCGCGCGTTATGCGCTGCGCAATCCCGGCGCGACCGCGCGGGACTATACGCTGACCCTCGCGGTTCAACCGTTTCAGGTCAACCCGCCCAGCCAATTCCTCAACACCACCGGCGGCATCAGCAAGATCGCGTCGCTGGCCTTCGACGAGGACGGCACCGTGCGGGTGAACGGACGCGTCCGCGCACACCCGAGCCAGGCGCCGGATGCGTCGTTCGCGACAGCGTTCGATGCCGGCATGGCCAGCGCGCATCTCGCGGCGAAATCGCTGCCGACGTCGCGTGCGGCGGAGGATGCGAGCGGTCTCGTCTCCGGTGCGCTGTTGTACCGCTGGCGTTTGGCGCCGGGCGAAACCCGCGAAGTCGCGGTGGTCGTCCCGCTGTCGGGAGACGGGTTCTGCGAGGGGAATACCTGCACGCCGGAACAGCGACAAGCCATCGTCGCGGATCGCTGGCGCGCCAAACTCGACGGTGTGCGTTTCGTCGTGCCCGAGGAAGGCCAAGCGTTGGTCGATACCTTGCGCACCTCGCTCGCGCATCAATTGATCTCGCGTGTCGGCCCGCGTTTGCAGCCGGGCACGCGTTCGTATGCGCGCAGTTGGATCCGCGACGGCGCGATGATCGCCGAAGGCCTGCTGCGGATGGGGCGTGAAGACGCGGTCCGCGCGTATCTGGATTGGTACGCGCCGTTCCAGTTCGATAACGGCAAAGTGCCGTGCTGCGTGGACGATCGCGGCAGCGACCCGGTGCCGGAGAACGACAGTCATGGCGAATTGATTTTCGCCATCGCCGATTACGCGCGCCACACCGGCGACGAGGCCTTCCTGCGCCGCATGTGGCCGCATGTGCGCGGCGCCTTCGACTACATGGAAGTCCTGCGCGCCAGCGAGCGCACCGAAGCCAATCGTGCTCTGAACCCCGCCTTTTACGGGATGATGCCGGTGTCGATCAGTCACGAGGGCTACTCGGCGAAGCCGATGCATTCGTACTGGGACAATGCGTGGGCGCTGCGCGGATACAAAGACGCGGTGTGGATCGCCGAGCGTTTGGGCGAACGCGAAGACGCCGTGCGCATGGCCGCGGCGCGCGACGAATTCCGCGCCGATTTCGACGCCTCGTTGCGCGCGGCCGCCGCGCGTCACAGCATCGACTATTTGCCGGGCGCGGCGGAATTGGGCGATTTCGATCCGACCTCGACCACGATCGCGCTGGCGCCGGGCGGCGAGCAGCATCGTCTGCCGCAAGACTTGCTCCGCAACACTTTCGAGCGCTATTGGCGCGAGTTCGTGCAGCGCCGCGATGGCCAGCGCGAATGGAAGGACTACACGCCCTACGAGTGGCGCAACGTCGGCGCCTTCGTGCGCTTGGGTTGGCGCGACCGCGCCTGGGATGCGGTGCGCTTTTTCTTCGACGATCGCGCGCCGCGAGGTTGGAATCAGTGGGGCGAAGTGGTCTCGCGCACGCCGCGCAAACCCTTTTTCCTCGGCGATTTGCCGCATGCCTGGGTGGCGTCGGACTTCATGCGTTCGGCGCTGGACATGTTCGCCTACCGTCGCGAAGCGGACGATCGCCTGGTGCTGGCCGCGGGTATCCCGGCGCGCTGGCTGGACGGCGAAGGTATCGCGATCGATGGACTGCGCACGCCGCATGGGCCGTTCGGTTACGCGCTGCGTCGCGAAAAAAAATATCTGAGGCTGACGATCGCCAAGGGCAGCGTGCTTCCCGCTGGTGGCGCCGCATTTCCTTGGTCGCTGGTGGATGCGCGGCCGGGACGCGTCACCGTCAATGGGCGGCAGGCGGAGTGGCGCGGCGATGAGCTACTTATCCCGGCGGACGCACGGGTCATCGT
>JAGNNB010000113.1 GCA_017990865.1 Lysobacteraceae bacterium | reverse complement strand
CGTATACCTCGATCCCTCCCAATCAATTCCGACTTGCGACCTATGCGGAGTGGGTCGAACCGGACATCGCCGCCGCGGAACTCGGCGCTTGCTGTCGCCGTTTGCGCGCTCCGTAAGCCGTTGAGGAAACAGGGGATCAATGTTCGCTTGCTGACGCGGGTTGGGCGGACGCCTCCCGAGTAGACGCGATACGTCGCGAATTGCGTTGAGCGTTGAAATGCGCGGGTTTGTACGGTGCGCGCGATTCGCGGAAGGCGGGTTGGCACCCGCCCTACGGCGATGCATCGATTTGCGCGAAGGCGTATCGTGGTTGGGCATGCGGCGGATGCGAGACCCGCTCGATGCGCCTGCATCTGTTCCGTCTCGCGATGCCGTTCGATCACAAAGGAGTCATCGCAATGGGACAGTTCGTCGCTTTCTATCTTCCGTACATAGACCAGAACGGCAACAAGTCGGCCTCGTCGCATCAGGCCGCCGCGATCGTCGCCGAGGCGCAAGCGCGGATCGATGCGGGTTCGCCCGGTGTCGCCATCACGTATTCGGCCAACTATGGCCAAACCGTGGCGATTCACGCCGCCTACGATGGCGGTGGATGGAACACGAAAACGTCCGGAGCCAATCAAGCGGATGTCATGCGCGAGATGGAATCGTTGCTGGGAGGGCAAAACGCTTCGCTGCAACGCAAGTTGGAAATCGCGCCCATCACCACGATGACCTACAGCGATTTCGGCGGGCGCACGCAAGATCAAGTCGTCCAAGCCGACCTGGATTACATCAAGGCGTTGCTCGACAAGGGATGGACCGTTTTGGGATGGCAAAATCAAGACTCGGCGCCCAAAGGCCGGTATGCGGTCGGGGGCGGCGTGGCGGGCGGACTTCCCCAGGCAATCGACACACTGATCCAAACGACGTTGACGCAATACGCAAGCAAATACCCGTGACTTAGAACTCAGCCCGCAGAAGGCGGGTTGCACCCGCTCTACGGGGTTGGATGGGGGAATGGTGATGGCCTGGGGCTTACGACGAATGAAAAAGACGCTGTTGCCGGTTGCGGCGATCGCATGCCTTCTGAGCGGCTGCGCTCACACGCCGGTTTACTACAACACGGCCGGTGCGCCGAAAGAAAGCTTGGCGTATCTGGAAACCGCGAACAGTCTTGCGCTGGATACCGCGATAGAAGCGGTTTACGCCGCGAACGGCAAGCGCATCTTCGGGACGGACGAACCTTTCGGCCAAAACCGGTTCAAACGGATCTTTCTGCAGCCTGGACGCTACAGAGTGCTCGTCAGTTGCACCATCGGCGTCGATGCGCACGCGTCGCCTTCTTTCGATATCGCATTGTCTTCCGGCGATCGATATCGAGTCACTTGCCGGCCGGTCAGGGACGGCAGGACACGGATGATGGAAGCCGCGGTCGAAGCGATCCCCTGAAGCCCTCGCAGGACGCTTCTCAACGCCGCGCGACCGAGCCCACCGAACGGCGTAACGCCGTTTTCGCCCATACAGCGAACCGCACTCTGCCCGCCCTGCGATACCCAGCGCCTTGCGCGGCCGATCTGCACGCTCGAATGCGTTGATCCAGACGGGCGCCCTGCGCCGACCGTGAGCGGGTTCGCGCCGTGGCTTGTCGCCTGGCCCATGACCCCGCCCGTGATGAACGCAACGACGAGGCGAACGATGAAACACAAACGGATGGGATGGATGCTGACGATCGGGCTGTCGCTGTCCGCAGCGGCGGCGCAGGCGGGGTACGACGGCAATTTCCCGGTAGTGGTGGACGATGCCAACAAACAGGCTTACGGCACTCTGGTGGGCGCGCGGCGTTCCGCCGACACCGTGCAGAGGCTGGGATGTACGCTGAAATCGGACAATGCGGTGTGCTACGCCACGAACGCTGCGGGTGTGTATCGCAGTTGCACCACGACCGATGCCGCGCTGATGGCGGTGGCGCGCAGCATCAGCAGCGAATCGTATCTGTGGTTCGTCTGGAACGCCGCCGGCACCTGTACCTCGATCACGGTCGGGCTCGGATCGCAATTCAAGCAATAAGCACGGGCGGGTCCAGACCCGTCATTCGGGAAACGATCGCTCCCCATCGCCGAACGAGGACGGTTCACCATGCGCGCACACACCCGGGAGTGGCCCGCAGGGTCATCGGTTCGATCCCAAACCTCCGAGAGCGCGCACACCGCGCAGCACGAGCGCAGCGAGACCGCGATTCCGCAAGCGCAGCGCACGATGGGCAATCGCGCGTTGCAGCGTTCGTTGCTGGGCGACGCGGCCTCGACGCGCACCGAGGCCGCGCCGTCCTCGACGCCCGCCGCTGCCGAAGCCGTCGATGCCGCCGTACAGCCGAGCGCGGCCGAATCGATTCCGTCGCGGCTGGCGATGCATGCACCCGGCGATGTCTACGAGCGCGAAGCCGATCGCGTCGCCGACCAGGTGATGCGCGCGCCGGCAACGGACGCGAACGCGCACAGCGAACGCTCCGCAACGGTCGCCCCCGCGCTCGATACCTTGCAAAGAGCCCCTGCGAGCGCGCAAAGCGGCGAGCGTTCCGCGGGTTCGACCGCGATCGATGCGGGGGTCGTCGGCGAAGCGCTCGCGGACTCCGGGCGTGCGCTCGATCCGACCACGCGAGCGTTCATGGAAACGCGGCTCGGACAGGATTTTTCGCAAGTACAAGTGCATACGGGACAACGTGCGACCGAATCGGCGCAAGCGGTGAACGCGACCGCCTACACCGTCGGGCATCATGTGGTGTTCGGCGAAGGCGCGTATCGTCCCGAAACCGAACGCGGCCGCCGTTTGATCGCGCACGAATTGACGCATGTGCAACAGCAGCGCGCCGCCGGCCCGCGCCTGCAACGCGACGAAAAAGACGCACAAGCCGTCTCCGCGGACGCCAGCTTGGATGAGATCTTCGATCACCTGGCCACGGCCACCAAAAAGCCGATCGGTCCGAAAGCGCGAAGCAAACTGCGCGCCTGGGCCGCGACGTACGAAAAGAAACGCGGACAAAAGCCCGGGTACGATCAAATCAGCAGTGCGCTCAGTCGCCTGCGCCTTCATGGCTCGTTGCCCGAAGTGATGAGCGATGCGGAAATCGAGGCCAAGAAAGTCAAACCGCCGGTG
Source organism: Lysobacteraceae bacterium (assembly GCA_017990865.1). Classification (GTDB taxonomy): domain Bacteria; phylum Pseudomonadota; class Gammaproteobacteria; order Xanthomonadales; family Xanthomonadaceae; genus Lysobacter_I. The sequence continues at coordinate 5,514 of JAGNNB010000113.1, read as the reverse complement.
CCGTGCGATCAGATCATTCCGTACAAAGTCGGCGCCAAAGTGTTGATCACGCATCTCCTCGACAAGATCCTGCCACCGGACAGAGTCGGCACGCTGAAAGGCATTGCCGACGACAAACAGGCGGAGGTGGATGAAGCCGCCAAGAAATCGCCGGGGACGGCGCAGCCGGCGAACACCGTGGAAGACATCATCAGCAAACACCCCTCGGCCGTTTACGACCTGATCATGTCCGCGAGCGTGCCCAAGAGCGCGACCGCGGAGATCACCGAATCGGGGCCGGAAGGCGTGGCGGCGAAGGTCGATCTGCCCGCGATCCCCGCGAAAGGCGGCCTGCCGGCTTACGACGCGTTCACCGCCATCATGACCCTGAGCTTCGATACGTCCGGGGGCGGTTACACCTTGAAGTTCACGCGCATGGAAGCCAAGGGTTCGGGCGCGTCGTTTTCCCTGTATGGGCTGGGCTTCAAGAAATCCGGGGACACCATCGAAGTCGGCGTCCACGGCATGGACTATTTCAAGATCAAGCTCGCCAAGGGCGACAAGGGCGAACTGACGCTGCAGGCGTTCGATGTCCATCCGATCGCCAAGATGCTCCTGGGGCTCAGCGACGAAATCTCCTTGTTCAACGTGACGCAAACCGGGCAAGTCGGGCAAGCGGCGGTCGGCGCGCAGAAGACCGAAAGCGACGTACGTTCGAAATTCGCGCCGCCGCCCGCGGCCGATCGTACGAAAGCCTATGCGGGCGCCGGCGTGCAATGGACCGATCGGCCGAATCTGCTGCTGTCCGCCGGATGGAAGTTCACCTTCAGCCCGGGGCTGGGGCTGGTGAAAGTACCGCTCGCCTTCCAGTTCGATTATTCGCCGCGCGCGGACGTCTTCGCCGGGTTGTATTCCGGCGCGGAATTCGTGATTCCCAGCCAAGTGCCGGTCCGCGTGAGTTTGATCGGCGGCGCGCGCGCCGGTTCGATCGAAACGACGGCGCCCGACGGTGGGTTGGGGCCGCGCACCCCGGTCGCCGGTCCGGTGTTCGGCGCGGGCGTGGGCGTGCAACTCGGTTCGTCGGTGGAACTGCAATTGGACACGACGCACATGCTCAACTTGATCCAATTCGGAACCGGTACGGGGCCGGGCTGGATTCCGACGTTGGGGCTGAAGAGCAATGTGAGTTTTTGATTCGCGCCGATGGTTTCGTCGCGAGGGCGATTCGCGATGTTGTGGGGCGACGGTGGGTCGTTGTTTGGGATGTGGCGGGTTGCACCCGCCCTACGGAGTTTCGCAGCGGTCGCCGAGGGCGGTGCGTAACGCGCACACTTCGGCGGTCCAGGCGTCGATATCGAAATTCTGCGGGTCGTCGTGGCCGCCGATGAAGCCGGTATCGAGTACGGCGTGGTACGCGGGAATCAGCCATTCGCCCGCGCGCACGCTGGCGGCGACGTAGACCAGCGCGAGACGCCGGGTTTGCGCGGCGCTGAAACCGGGATGCTGCGCGATGCGGTCGTTGACGCATTCGCCGTCGGGTCGATGCAGCGGTGCGTCGACGGCCGCTTGCGGACGTCGCAGTTGTACGTTTTCGATATGCAGAAACAGGCCGCGGCTCGGTTCGCGCAGAAATTTTTCCAGCTTGGTCGCGCGCCACGGCGTCGCGAATGTTCGTCCTTGCGGCGCGTGCGCTTCGCCGTCGCGGGTGATGAACAGATGCGCCTGCGGATCGTTCGTCCAACGTTCCGGCAAGTTCCACGGCGCGTCCGCGGCATCCGCGTTCGCCGGAAAATCTTCGCGCTGGCACAGCAGATTGCTGGTGTCGTGGATCACGAAATAGCGCGCGCGTCGCGGCTGCGTGCCTTCGGTGAACGACAGCGGCGCGTCGAGCGAACCGCCGACGCCGGATTCGTCGATGCCCTGCGTGCGCAACCAGGTACGCAGTGTCGTCGCGTCGAAAGCCACGGGCCGGCCGACCATCGCGTCGAGCGCATGCGGCAACACCGCATGCGCATCGCCCACGCGGCCGCCGATCGCCACCGGGCGCAGCAAACAACGCGCTTGTTCGACCGGCGTACCGACGAACGAAAACGCATCGGTGTCCCACGCGCAGGCGCGGCCGTCGGCGGCGGCATGGCCGGCGACGCCCAGAGCCATGACCGTCGCGGCGGCTAACGCGGCGGCCATCGCGATGCCGCGCCGCGCGCTCATTTCAAGACGCTGGTCAACGCCGGCTTCCAACAGTCTTTCGCGATCTTCTCGAAACCTTTGGCGACCGGGTGAATTTCGTTTTCCCATTGCGCCTGCGTTTTCAACGTGCCGCGCGAATCGACCAGCACCATATTGGCGTTCTGCGAAACGAAGGCACGAAGTTCGCGCGCGAATTGATCGACCAGCCAAGTGGTGACGATGCGCTGCTTTCTCGGATCGGTCAGACCGACGTTCTCGAGGAAGGGCTTCACCCACGGGCCGCTTTTGAACGGACCGAGCTTGAACGCCTTGCCGGACGGGAAGATGTAATCGTAGGTGTGAACGAACACCACCGACGACGGCGAGCTGCGATCGCGGAACTGCACCACTTGTTTCAGATCGGAGATCGCGAAACGCAAGGCGTGCTCGAAACTCTCCAGGCGGATGTGGTCGCGCACTTCGGGCGGCACCACGCCCCACGGCATGCTGCCGACGGATTGCGGCATGCCCGGCGTCTTGACGAATTCCTGCAATTCCTCGCCGACCACATCGTTGCCGCCGGTGGACAGCAAAATCGCGTCGAAACGCAAACCCTCGATGGCATCGCGAATGCCGGGCAACGCGATTTTCCACGTGGCGCTGTCGCGGCCCGGTTTGCCTTCGCGCAGGAACAGCGTCTTCGGAAACAACCGCGCCAACTGCTTGTTCAGATCGGTCGGATGCGGCACGTACTGGAACCAGGAATCGCCGAAACACAGCGCGCGCTTGGCTTGGGGATGATCGCGCACCGCTTTGACGTAGTCTTCCATCATCAGATTGTTCTTGAACGCGGGCATAGGAGGCTCCTTGCGGTTGGCGTGACGGATCGAACGCTGGGATATCGACGACGGAGGCGTGCGATCGGGTACGGCACAGGCCGATCGCGAATCCACCGCCGATGCGAGTATGAACGCGCTACGGGCCGGGCATCGGCCTCGAATCGAGCTCGAATGGGGATCGTATCGCCTTCGCTCGCGCAGCATGCGCCGTCGTCGACGCAGCGCGTGCGACCGGTGCTCGTGTAAGCCGGGCGCATGAGACCCGAGCGCGTGCGAGCCGGCGTAGGCGTTCGCCCGCCGGCACGCGCCCATCGCGCTGCGGTAAAGTCGCGGCTCCGGGACGCGCTCCTGCCCTCGTACGTACGATGCTCATGACATTTTCGTTCAGCCGCACGCTTTCGTTCAGCCGCCGACTCGCCGTCGCGCTTTGCGCATTCGCCATCGCGATGCCTGGTCTGGCGGCGAGTGTCCACGACACCGCCACGCCCGATCGACGCATCGCCGTCACCATCGACGATCTGCCATGGCAGCGGATCGCGAAAACGACGCCCGAGGCCCTGGCCGCGCGGCATGCGGCGCTGCTGGAGCAATTGCGGCAAGGCGGCGTGCCGGTGGTCGGATTCGTGAACGAGGACAAATTGGAACGCGACGGCGCCGTGCAACCCGAGCGCGTGGCGATGCTGAAGGCGTGGCTCGATGCCGGCTACGAATTGGGCAATCACACTTACGGCCACGTGGATCTGCACGATGTCGGTATTCCCGCTTACGAAGAAGCGATCCTGCGCGGCGAACGCGCGCTGCGACCGATGCTGGCCGCGCGCGGCACCACGCCGCAGTGGTTCCGACACCCGTATCTGCGCGCCGGGCGTACGCCGGAAGACAAAACGGCGGTGGCGAAATTCCTGGCTGAACACGGCTACCGCATCGCGCCGGTCACGGTGGACAACGGCGAATGGGTGTGGGCCTTCGCCTACGAGCGCGTGCTGGACGAACACGCCGACACGCCCGAACGCGCGCAATTATTGGAGCGTCTGCGTTTGGGCTATGTGCCGTACATGCTGAACAAAATCGACTACTACGAAGCGCAATCGCAGGCGCTGTTGGGTTACAACCTGCCGCAGATTCTGCTGTTGCACGCCAATGCGTTGAACGCCGATGCCTATGCGACGTTGATCCGCGGCATCGAGCGTCGCGGTTACGGCTTCGTGACCCTGGAAGACGCGATGCGCGACCCCGCCTATCTGCGCGAGGACGGCTACCGCGGCCGCTACGGCCCGAGTTGGTTGCACCGCTGGGCGATGGCCGAGAAAAAACCGAAAGACTTCTACGACGGCGAACCGACAGTGCCGCGTTGGGTGCTCGATCTGGCGGGCGTGGAGAGCGAGTGAGATGGATGTGTACGCCATCGTCGCATCCGCCGCTTCGTTCTTTTCGTTGGCGATCGGCTTCGTCTGGATATTTCGCCCGCAAACGATCCTGACGGCGTGGGGGGTCGCGCAACCGAGCACGGCGAAGATCGTCGAACGCCGATTCGGGGCTCTGTTCGTCTGTGTTGCCGTGATTCTGTTTTTCGCTCGACACGCGCCGCCTTCGTCCGCCCGCAGCGCCATTTCGGCGGGAATCGTCGTCGGCTGCGCGTTGCTGTTCGTGCAGAATGCGATTTCGCTGCATCGTCGCGAGATCGGTCGCGGCATCGTTCCGGGCATGCTGCTGCAAGCGGCGATGGTCGCCGGTTTTTTGCTCGCCGAAGGATCTGTGTGACGGTACCGACCGACCAGCCGAAGCTGCGAGCATGACCTTCGGCCGTTCGCCCTGCGCCGAAACGCGCCGATGATGGCGCACGGATGCCGATGACCCAAGCCACCGCCGACGCTACCGTCAGCGACGCGAGCCGCGAACGGCGTCTCGCGAACGGCGCGTTCTTCGGCGATCTGCACGAACGTCGGACGGTCGGCGAGATCGCGTTGTCGGAACTACGGCCGACGGTGCCCGAGCACGCGATCGAAACGCATACGCACGACGACGCGCACCTGCTGCTGGTGTTGGAAGGCGCGTATCTCAGCAGCGCCGAGGACATGCCCGCGCTGTGCGCCGAACCTGTGCTGATCCTCAATCCGCCCGGCACCACGCACCGCGATTGTTTCCGCGACCCGCGCGCCCACGCGCGCGGTCGTCGTGCGCGCGATGACGATGCGCCGCCGGGCCGTTTCTTCGCGCTGTCGTTGCCGGCGACGCGTTGGCGCGATGCCGGCGAACGTCGTGTCTTGCCCGATCGCGCCGTGCGTCTGCCGTTGCCGGCGCTGGCTGCGGCCTTGCGCCTGCGTCGGCAATCGCGCACGAACGACGATGCGATGATGTTGTCGTTGGAAGCGGAGATCGAGACTTTGCTCGATGCCGCCTCGATGCAGCCGCTGCCGACGACGCTTCCGCCGCCTTGGTTGGATCGCGCCCGCGCGCGTTTGCGCGAAGACTGCGCGCATGCGCCGAGTCTGGCCGAACTGGCGCAGGATTGCGACGTGCATCCGGT
>JAGNNB010000112.1 GCA_017990865.1 Lysobacteraceae bacterium | reverse complement strand
CCACTGCGGTCGCGTCGCGCGCCTCGCCTGCACTGTTGTCTGCGTGGGCTTGTCGTTCCGAGGCAAGCGACCGATCATCGCCGCGATGAAGATCGTCACTCCCAATCCGCTGCAGGGCCGTCGTCGCTTGAGCAAACGCGAACTCGGCGCGCATTTGACGCGCCGGCTGGCGTGGCACAACGCGGTGCACGACCCCGACCTGGAACCGCGTAACGGCCTGCGCTGGCTGGCCGAAGTGCGACGCTGGCAGGCGGCGCGTCTGGCGGCGAGCTTCGAAGGTTTCATGCAAGACCCCAAACGTCGCCCGGCCGCGGAGTTCTTTCTCACCGATCTCTATGGCGACCGCGATTTCAGCCGTCGCGACGCGGATATCGCGCGGGTGGCGCCGATGATGCTGCGCCTGATGCCGCAAACGCTGGTGGAAACGCTGGTGGACGCGATCGAACTGGGCGCGCTCAGTCACGCCTTCGATCTGCGCTTGGCCGAAGCGCTGCATCGCATCGCCCCGCAGCGCAAAACGCTGGACGATGCGCTGTACGCGCGCGCCTACCGCGAGGTCGGGTTACCGAGATTGCGCGCGCATCAGATCGATTTGATCATGGTCGCCGGTTACGGCCTGGGCCACGCCCTGCGCACACGCGGGGTGTCGACGCTGCTGGCGATGCTGCGCGGCCCGGCGCGCGCGGCCGGGTTCGGCGAGTTGCAGACCTTTCTGGAACGCGGCTTCGGCGCTTACGCCGAGTTGGACGACGTCGCCGATTTCATCGCCGATATCGAGCGCAGCGAACGCGAGGTGGCGCGGCGGCTGTTCGCGAACCATCCCGAACCGTTCGCGCCGCTGCCCGATGCGCATCCGCCCAAGGCCAAGGGCGGCAAGGCCATTCGCGACCGATAACCGCGGCCGCAGAGGTTTGTAGTCGCGGCTGTAGGAGTGGCGTAAGCCGCGAACCGACTGTGAACCTTGGGGTTGCGTCGCGGCTTACGCCGCTCCCACATCCCACAAACCGCCGTAAAGCCGCGCGATCGACGCCAATCAGCTGAAGCGTTCTTCCAGCACGCGGCGGATTTCCTGCTCGATCGAGTCTTTGAACATCGAGACCAGGAAGCCCAGCTTCGCGGTGACGTGCAACTCCTTGGGCGACAGGGCGATCTTGCCGTCCACCCCGGAACGATTGAACAGCAGCGTATCGCCGTCCCATTCGTGCTCGATCTCGAAGCGTTCGGCGAGCTTCTCCGCCATTTCTTCGACCGCTTTGCGCGCTTTGGCGTGCGGCAACGAATGCGAGTGACGGATATCGATACCGGACATGCAGGCTCCTGACGGACGTGACGATGCGTGGGCGTATTCTGCGCATCTGGCGTGGGCAATCAAGCGGCGCGTCGGGCCGCAGCCCACGCGGCGGGGTCGGTCGCAGCGCGCGGCCATGCTAGATTTGCGCCGCATGGATCGTCTGAAACTGCGCTTCCCGGAGCACCATCATCCCGAAATGCCGCTCACCGAGGGCGTGCATGCCTTTGGGCGCATCGGCGATACCGTCGGCGCGGTCGCCGACGACGATGCCCCGCTGATCCGCTTGTTCGTCGATCGCCGCGGGGTTTGGATGACTGTGGCCGAGGGCGCGCGCGGCGTTCACGTCAATGGCCGGCCGGTGCGACGCATGGCGATGCTGCGGATGGGCGATTCGGTCTATCTGGACGGTGTGGAGATGGTGCTGATCCCGGAGCGCCGCACGGAGCCGCTGCCCGAGACGCTACGCCATGTGCCCGGCGAATTCCGCGGCGACCCGCGCGTCGTGGTGCGCGGCGTGGGCGGTCAGCATCACGGCCGCAGCTTCACGCTGTCGGCGCCGCGTTTGGTCGGCCGCAGCGAGGATGCCGATATCCGCATCGACGACCCGACGTTCGCCGAGCGCCATGCGCGGATCGAGATGATCGGGGATCGCATCGTGTTGCGCGACTTGGGCGCGGGCGAGGCCAGCGTGGTCAACGGCGAGCCGATGCGCGACGCGGTGCTGGCCCCGGGCGATCAGATCGTCTTCGACACCCACCATCGTTTCGTGATCGAAGCGCCGGCGGCGACCACCGCGCAATTGGCGCGTACGGCGGGCGCCAATGACGACGGCTCCGCACCGGAGCGTGTCGGCGGGTCGGGGCGTCGCCAGCGGCATCTGCCTTGGTTGTTGTTGGCCGCGGCCGCGATCGCCGCGGTCCTGGCCGCGCTACTGGCCTGGGGCGGCCGCTGAGGTCGCGGCGAGCGCTTTCGCCTTCTTCCGGCGTTCCCAGGCTTTCACCACGCGCCAGCCCAGCAGTACCGCCAACACGGCGGCGTAAAGCGCCGGTTCGCGGATATCGGATTTCACCAGCCACCAGAAATGCAGCACCGCCAGCACCGCGATGGCGTACACCGCCTTGTGCAACAGCCCCCAGCGGCGGCCGAGGCGCCGCATCCAGCCCTGGGTCGAGGTGATCGCCAGCGGTACCAGCAGCAGCCATGCGATGAAGCCGACGGTGATGTAAGGCCGCTTGGCGATCTCTTCGAAAATCTGCAGCCAAAAGCCGCGCAGATCCAGCGCCAAATAGGCCGCGAAGTGCAGGCTGGCGTAGGCGAAGGCGTACAGCCCCAGCATCCGCCGGAACCGGATCAACATCGCTTGCCCGGTGAGTTGGCGCAGCGGGGTGATGGCTAGCGTGACCAGCAACAGACGCAGCGCCCACAGCCCTAGGCGATGCTCGATTTCGGCCACGGGGTCGGCGCCCAGCGCGTCGCCGCCGGTCTTCGCGACCGTCCATGCCTGCCACGACAACAGCGCCAGTGGCGCCAGCGCGAGGGTGTGTACGAGCGCTTTCGGCCAGAACAAACTACTTGAAGTTTTTTTCATAACTTGTTGTATTAATTGATTCTAATGCGATCGCTGCGCGCAGCCCCGCCGTCATCGAGGCGAATATCGGGGCCCGGCGTCGGAACACGCCGGGACGCGTTTCGACGCCACCCTTCGCCGAAATCGCGGCATCGAGGGCTCAAAACCACTGACGCAAATCCATCCCGGTGTAGAGGTCCGCGACTTGGTCCGCGTAGCCGTTGAACAGCCGGGTCGGGATGCGCTCGGCGAACAATTTGCTGGCGCTGCCGGCGATGCGGCGTTCGCTGGCCTGGCTCCAGCGCGGGTGATCCACGTCCGGATTGACGTTGCTGAAGAAGCCGTACTCCTGCGGTTGCAACTGGTTCCAGGCGGTGGCGGGCAATGCTTCGACGAAGCGGATTTCGACGATCGATTTGATGCCTTTGAAGCCGTATTTCCACGGCACGACCAGCCGCAGCGACGCGCCGTTCTGCTGCGGCAGAGTCTTGCCGTACAGGCCGGTCGCCAGCAGCGTGAGCGGGTGCATGGCCTCGTCGATCCGGAGGCCTTCGCGGTACGGCCAGTCGATCGAGTCGTAGCGGACGCCGGGCATTTGCTCCGGGTCGGCGAGACTGGTGAAGGCCACGTACTTGGCTTTCGAGGTCGGCTCGAAACGCTTCAGCACCTCGCTCAGGGGCACGCCGAGCCACGGAATCACCATCGACCAGCCTTCGACGCAGCGCATGCGGTAGATGCGCTCCTCCACGGTCAGGCCCTTGAGCAAGGCGTCGAGGTCGAGCGTGCCGGGTTTGGCGCACTCGCCGGAGACCGCCACCGACCACGGCCGCGTGCGCAGCGTCTTTGCGGCGTTCGCGGGGTCGGCTTTCCCGGTCCCGAATTCGTAGAAGTTGTTGTAGGTGGTGGCGTCCTCGTAGCGGGTGGGCTCTTCGTCGGTGGCGAAACCCCGCGCGACCAGGGCCGGGTCCAGTTTCGCTCGACCGGCAGGAGGCGGCGGCGCGGCGGTATCGCAGCCCGCCAGCGCGAAGGCCGGTGCTGATGCGAGCGCCCCCAGCAGACGGCGGCGCTCGCCGCGAAAGGCGCGATAGGCCGATTCGTCGGCGATTTCGGTGGAGGGAATGCGCAGTGCGGCGCGAAGACGCGGGTCGAGGGGCATGGGCGGTCCGTTCGAAGCGGTGGGGGCGGGATCAGGAAGTAAGGGCGAGCAGCGAAGTCGGTGTGCGAGGTCCGGCGACGAGGATAAGACGGGTCGAGTGGGCCTACGGTTGCGTCTACGACGAAATATTTTTATCGGCGGGGGCGTTCGCCATGTCCATTCGATGCTGCGCTGCGGCATACTCGACGGCCCCCTCTTACGTCATGGAACCTACGATGTCGCGCGCGTTCAACTTCAGTGCCGGTCCCGCCACTTTGCCCGAAAGCGTGCTGCGTCAGGCGCAGGCCGAGATGCTGGAATGGCGCGATTCGGGCGCCTCCATCGTCGAGCATAGCCATCGCGGCGCCGAATTCATCGCCGTCGCCGCCGAAGCCGAGGCCGATCTGCGCACGCTGATGGCGATCCCCGACGATTACGCGGTGCTGTTCCTCGGCGGTGGCGCCACCACGCAACAGGCGTTGATTCCGCTGAATTTCGCCGCCGCCGGCCAAACCGTCGATTACGTGGTCACCGGGCATTGGAGCAAGACCGCGATCAAGCAGGCCAAGCCCTATGTCGCGGTCAACACCGCCGCCAGCGGCGAAGCCGGTGGTTTCCGCGACATCCCCGCGCGCGACACCTGGCAGTTGTCGAAGGACGCCGCCTACGTCCACATCACTGCGAACGAAACCATCCACGGCGTCGAATATCGGGACGTGCCCGATGTCGGCGATGTGCCGTTGGTGGCCGATTTCAGCTCCAGCATCGCCTCCGAGCCGGTCGACGTGAGCAAGTACGCCGTGATCTACGCCGGTGCGCAGAAAAACCTCGGCCCGGTCGGCGTCACGGTGGTCATCGTTCGCCGCGACCTGCTCGAACGTGCCGGCCAGAACCGCGCCGATATTTTCGACTATCGCTCGCATCTCAAAGGCGAGTCGATGCTCAACACGCCGCCGACCTGGAACTGGTACATGCTCGGCCTCAACGTGAAGTGGATGCTGGCCGAGGGCGGCGTCGCCGAATTCGCGCGCCGCAACGCCGAAAAGGCCGCGTTGTTGTACTCCGCCATCGACGGTTCCGGCGGCTACTACCGCAACGAAGTGGCGCCCGCCGTCCGCTCGCGCATGAATGTTCCGTTCTTCCTGCACGACGAGGCCTTGGACAAGCCGTTCCTGTCCGAAGCCAAGGCCGCCGGCTTGATGGCGCTCAAGGGCCATCGCGCCCTGGGCGGCATGCGCGCCTCGATCTACAACGCGATGCCAGTGGAAGGCGCGAAGGCACTGGCGGATTTCATGCAGGATTTCAAACAACGCCATGGCTGATCGAAAGACATCGGGCGCCGGCCCCGCGAAACCGACGAAGCGTCCCGCCAAGCGGCCGGGCGCCAGGAAGGTCGCGGCCAAGACGCCCGCCGAGGAGCCCAAACCCGCCAAGCGCACCGCGCTGCCGAAAAATGCGGTGGAAATTCCCACCGACGCGCAGGGCAAGCCCGATTTGTTGGCCGTACGCGCGCAGATCGACGGCATCGACCACGAAATCCAGGCGCTGATCGCCGAACGCGCGCTGTGGGCGCATCAGGTCGGCAAGGCCAAAGGCAAACTCGCCGCGGCAGTGGATTACTACCGACCCGAGCGCGAGGCGCAGGTGCTGCGTCGCGTCGTGGACCGCAACGAAGGTCCACTGTCGGACGAAGTGCTGGTGAGGCTTTACCGCGAAATCATGTCCGCCTGCCTCGCGCAGCAGGAACCGCTGCGCATCGGCTACCTCGGCCCCGAAGGTACGTTCTCGCAACAGGCGGTCTACAAACAATTCGGCCACTCGGCGATGGCCTTGCCGCTGGCGACCGTGGAGGAAGTGTTCGACGATGTGGCTGCGGGTCATGCCGATTTCGGCGTGGTGCCGGTCGAAAACTCCGGCACCGGCACCATCCAATCCACGCTGGATCTGTTCCTGACCTCGCCGCTGATGATCTGCGGTGAGGTGGAACTTCGCGTGCATCAGTACCTGCTGTCGCGCACCGGGCATATCGAGGACATCGAGCGCGTGTATTCGCACGCGCTGTCGCTGGCGCAATGCAAGGCGTGGTTGCGCCATAACTTGCCGAAAGTCGAGAAACATGCGGTGGTCAGCAATGCCGAGGCCGCGCGCCGCGCGCGCAACGCCGACGACGCCGCGGCGATCGCCGGGGAAAACGCCGGTCATGCCTACGGCTTGAAAGTGGTCGCCGGTCCGATCGAAGACCGTGCCGACAACACCACGCGGTTTCTCGTCATCGGTCGTTCGTCGTTCCCGTCTTCGGGCAACGATCGCACCTCGCTGCTGCTGTTCATCCGCGACCAGCCCGGCGCGCTGTATCGCATTCTCGAACCGCTGGCGCGTCGTTCGATCAGCATGAACCGGATCGAGTCGCGTCCGGCGCACGGCAAATTGTGGCAATACGCCTTCTTCATCGATGTGACCGGTCACGCCGAGGAATCGCCGCTGAAGGACGCCCTGGCCGAAATCGACAAATACGCCGGCGATGTACGCGTGTTGGGTTCGTATCCGGTGGCGGTTCCGTAAGGCCCGTCGAGGCGATGCCGGATGGCGCCTTCTCCTTTACGTCATCCCGGCGAAAGCCGGGATCCCGCTGTTGATCGTCGAGCCGTGCCAAGGGCTGGATCCCGGCTTTCGCCGGGATGACGAGACTCGAGTCGATTTCTCTCCGTTATGACCGACGAAGCTTTCTTCTCCAACCTCACTCAACCCAGCATCCAGCGCCTGCGCGCTTACGACCCGGGTCATGACCTCGTCGCGTTCCGACGCCGCTTCGCGGATGCGCATCTGATCGAACTGGGCTCGAACGAAAATCCCTACGGCCCCAGCGGGCGCGCGAAAGAAGCGGTGCTCGGCACGATTCACGACAGTTTTCGTTATCCCGATCCGCTCGGCGGCGATCTCAAACGCGCGCTCGCCGCGAAATACGGCGTCGATGTCGCGTCGATTCTGCTGGGCAACGGCACGCACGAGCTGCTGATGCAGTTCGCGCAGGTGTTCGCCGGTCCGGGCGTCGAGGTCGTCGCTTCGAAATTCGGTTTCGCGGTGTACGCCATCGCCGCGCAGGGCGCGGGCGCGCAGTTGCGCGTGGCGGCCTGCAACGCCGATGGCCATGCGATGCCGCGCGGGCACGATCTCGATGCCATCGCCGCCGCCGTCACGCCCGCGACGCGTCTGATCTACCTCGCCAATCCGAATAATCCCACCGGCACCTGGTACGGCGCCGACGCCTTCGCGACCTTCATGGCGAAGGTGCCGAGCGATGTCGTCGTCGTCGTGGACGAGGCCTACGCCGAATTCGTCGATGCGCCGGAGTGGGCCTCGGCGCTCGTGTTGCAGCCGCAATATCCGAATCTCGTCGTCACCCGCACTTTCAGCAAAGCCTACGCACTGGCCGGTTTGCGGGTTGGTTTCGCCATCGCGCATCCCGGCTTGATCGCGGTGATGGAACGCGTGCGCGAGAGTTTCAACGTCAACAGCGCCGGTTTGGCCGCCGCCGAAGCCGCGCTCGGCGACGACGCGCATCTGCGATGGGTGGTCGAACGCAATCGCGAACAACGCGATGCACTGACCGAGGCGCTGCACGCGCGCGGCCTGCGCGTGTTTCCGTCGCAAACCAATTTCCTGCTGACGCAGTTCGTCGAACCCGGCGAGGAAGCGCGCGTCGCGCGGATTGATGCGGCCTTGATCGATCGCGGCGTCGTACTGCGACCGATGGGCGGCTACGGTCTCGGGCATTGTTTGCGCATCACCGTCGGCAATCCCGACGAAAACCGGCGATTGCTCGCCGCGCTGGACGAGGTGCTGGCATGAGCGGCGGCGAACGCAAGGATTGGATCGTCGGCCCCGGCCGCCCGCTGACCGGCCGCATTCGCGTGCCCGGCGACAAGTCGGTGTCGCATCGCGCGATCATGCTGGCCTCGCTGGCCGAAGGCGTGTCGCGCATCTCGGGCTTTCTCGAAGGCGAAGACACGCGCGCCACTGCTGCGGTGTTCGAGCGTTTGGGCGTGCGGATCGAAGCGCCGTCGCCGCAGTCGCGCATCGTGCATGGCGTCGGTCTGCACGGTTTGCGCGCCAGCGCCGACGAGTTGGATTGCGGCAACGCCGGCACCGGTATGCGGCTGCTGGCCGGCGTGTTGGCGGGGCAGGCGTTCGATAGCGTGTTGATCGGCGACGCGTCGTTATCGAAACGCCCGATGCGCCGCGTGATCGATCCGTTGTCGCAGATGGGCGCGCGCATCGACAGCGAAGTCGGCGGCCTTCCACCGCTGCGGATTCGCGGCGGGCAAGCGCTGCGCGGCATCGATTACGCCTTGCCGGTCGCCAGCGCGCAGGTGAAATCGGCGCTGCTGCTCGCGGGCTTGTACGCCGAAGGCGAGACCGTCGTGCGCGAACCGCATCCGACCCGCGATTACACCGAACGCATGCTGGCCGCCTTCGGTTGGCCGGTGGAATTCTCGCCCGGCTTCGCGCGGGTGCGCGGCGGCGCGGGCACGACGCAGGCGCTGCGCGCGACCGATGTGCGCGTGCCGGCGGATTTTTCGTCCGCGGCGTTTTTCCTGGTCGCGGCCAGCGTGGTGCCCGGTTCCGATCTCACGCTCGAGGCCGTCGGCATGAATCCGCGCCGCACCGGCTTGTTGCAG
>JAGNNB010000111.1 GCA_017990865.1 Lysobacteraceae bacterium | reverse complement strand
TGGCTTGAGAAGCGATACCGGAGCAATACGGACGATCGACGTTCGACAGGACACGATCGCGGAGCCTACCCGCGATCATTGCGGCGGCTCGGTCCCCGCCAAGATGCGCTCGCGGCGCAATAAATACAGACCGCTGAGTACGATGATCGCCGCGCCCACCCACGTCATGCCGTCGGGCAATACCTGCCAGAGCGAAAAATCCAACAGCACGCCCCACAACAACGCGGTGTATTCCAACGGCGCGATCGACGAGGCTTCGCCGCGCCGGAAGGCCTCGGTGATGGTGTATTGCCCCAACGCACCGGAGACACCGACGCCGAAGATCAACGCGATGTCGTCGCTGCGAATCGTCACCCAATCGGGCAACGCCAACACCCCGGCGCCGAGCGCCAACGAGGTCAACAGCCACACAACGATCGCCTGACTGCTGTCGGTGCGCGCCAGTACCCGCACGGTGATCGCCGACACGGCGTAACCGAAGGCCGCCATCAGCACCGCCAACCCCGCGAGGCTAGCGATACCGTCGCCCGTGGGCCGCAGCACCACCAGCACGCCGACGAAACCGACCAGGATCGCCGTCCAACGTCGCGGGCCGACGGGCTCGCCGAGAATCGGCGCCGACAGCGCGGCGATCAACAGCGGCGCGACGAAAAAGATGGTGTACGCGGTGGACAACGGCAATGTGCGCAAGGCGTAGACGAACGCGGCCATCATCGTGATGCCCAGCACCCCACGCAGCGCATGCAGCGGCCAGCGCACGCGCAACAACGCCGGCAATGCGCGGCGCGGCCCAAGACTGACCAGTACCCAGACCAACACGAACGGCAACGACGCGATGCCGCGCATGGCCGAGACTTGCATCGGAGGGTAGCGCGCGGACAACAGCTTGAGCCCGGCGTCCATCAGCGCGAACAAGCCGACGGCGACGAGCATGAAAACGGACGCACGCCAGCGCTGGCCGTCGGCGTGGCCGATCGAGGAAGTCGAAGTCATGCGCCCAGCATGCCGACCATGAGCGGCGAGCGCCATCCCGGCGCGCGAGACTTTGCATTTCGGCGCTTCTGCGCGCTCATATCCGCCCTACCTCGGAAAATCTGCGGGCCACCAATCACGCGGCTGTCCCTCGCATCGGGACTTTGGCGTTTATGCTGCTGTACCTTCACCTTGCCGCCGCGCACTCAGGTCCGAGGAAAACGCCATGCTGTCGATCCGTCTCCGCACGCTCGCCCCGATCTGCCTGCTGTTCACCGCGTTGTGCCTACCGGCATGCAAACGCGAAACGCCCGCTGCCGCACCGGCGGCGGACCCCGCGCCCGCAGCGCCGGCGGTAGCGCCCGCGCCTGTAGCGGCCACCCCCGAGGCCCCCGCTGCGGCAACCCCGGCCGCCGACTTCGACCCGAACAGCGTGCCGGAAAGCACCGCGACATTGCCGCCGTTCCCGTTCTTCAAGACGCCCGAAGGCCTGAAGACTACGTTCTCCGAGAAAGACCGCATCATCAATTTCGATCGCGCGCATATGGTCGCCGGCAACAAGATCGTCGCGATCGAAGGCAAGATCGTCCGCGACCAGTTCCCGCTCGCCAGCGCCGACCAGCGCCAATACACAGCGCTCGAATTCCATCGCAATTACGAAAACGCGATCCGCGAACTCGGCGGCGTGCGGATCAGCCAAACCCAATACACCAACGCGGTCGTCGACGCTTTCGGCGGATACGACAAGGTGCGCGAGCACTTCTACGGCATCTGCCCCGGCGACTACGGCTGCGAAAACCATACTTACTTGATCCGCCAAGCCGGTAAGGAGTACTGGATCCAAGTGAGCACCGGCGCAGTTCCGCTGCACGGCTTCGTGACCGTGCTCGAACGCGAAGGCATGAAGCAGTCGCTGGGCCTGCTCGACGCCGCCGCGATGAAACAGGCGATCGACAAGGACGGCCGGGTCGCGCTGTACATCAATTTCGACACCGATAAAGCCACGCTGCGCCCGGACGCGCAACCGACCGTCGCCGAAATCGGCAAGCTGCTGAGCGGCGACCCGGCGCTGAAGCTGTCGATCGAAGGTCACACCGACAACACCGGCACCGCCGCGCACAATCAAGAGTTGTCGACCGCCCGCGCGCGCAGCGTGCTGGGCGCGCTGGTCGGCTTGGGCGTCGATCCCGCGCGTTTGCAGTCGAAGGGCTTCGGCCAAGACAAACCGGTCGCCGATAACGCGAGCGAAGACGGTCGCGCGAAGAATCGTCGGGTGGAGTTGGTAAAACTGTAGGGCGGGTCCTGACCCGCCACTGTGGTTGACGTTCGAGGATCGTGCGCGGCGATGGCGTTTCTATCGTCGTTGGGCGCGATCGGATCAATGGCGATGGCGGGCCGGGGCCCGCCCCATGTCCTGTCATCCCGAGCGCAGCGAGGGATCTGCTTTGGGAGCGACACTCAAGCAGGTCCCTCGCTGCGCCCGGGATGACATTCGCTCAGAGGTTTCGCTGAGAGGTTCCTCCGCCCTGCTGCGCGCCGCGACGGCATCGGTTACTCTGCGCACCCCGCACACGATGCCGCCGCCATGCCTTCTTTCGATGTCGTTTCCGAAGTCGATCGCCACGAACTGACCAATGCCGTCGATCAGGCCAATCGCGAACTGAGCACGCGCTTCGACTTCAAAGGCGTGGAGGCCACGTTCGAGCTCGAAGACGACACCATCTCGCAGTCGGCGCCCAGCGAATTCCAACTCAAGCAGATGACCGACATCCTGCGCGCGCGCCTGATCGCCCGCGGCATCGACGCGCGCTGTCTGGACTTCGGCGACATCGAGACCAACCTCGCCGGCAGCCGGCAAAAGGTCGCGATCAAGCAAGGCATCGAACGCGAACTGGCGAAGAAGATCCAGACCGCTCTCAAGGACGCCAAACTCAAGGTCGACAGCCAGATCAACGGCGACAAACTGCGCGTGAACGGCAAGAAACGCGACGATCTGCAGGCGGCGATGGCGTTGTTGCGGCAACAGAACTACGAGCGGCCGCTGCAGTTCGATAATTTCCGCGATTGACACGCGCGATGCGACCGACAGCGCATCACGACGGACGATGATCATGATCGACGAACCGCACGTCACGCCGACGGACGAAACCGCCGAGCCCGCGGAACTGGCCGCCACCCGCCGTTGGCTGGAACGCGCGGTGATCGGGCTGAATCTCTGCCCGTTCGCCAAGGCGGTGTACGTCAAACGACAGGTGCGTTTCGCGCTGAGCGACGCCGAACTCGAAGACGATTTATTGGAAGAACTGGCGGAAGAATTGCTGCGCCTGCGCGATACGCCAGCGGAGGAGATCGACACCACCCTGCTGGTGCATCCCCGGGTATTGACGGATTTTCTGGAATACAACGATTTTCTCGACCGCGTTGACGCGCTGGTCGAAGCGCTCGATTTGGATGGCGTGCTGCAGGTCGCGAGTTTTCATCCCGAGTATCGGTTCGCGGACACCGAAGCCGACGACCCGGGCAATTGCACCAACCGTTCGCCGTATCCGACGCTGCATCTGATCCGCGAGGCCAGCCTGGATCGCGCGGTGGAGGCGTACCCCGATCCCGATGCGATCGTTCAGCGCAATTTGGCGGCGATGGCGGAACTGGGGCTGGACGGCTTTCGCGATTTGTTGTCCGGAGGAAACTCCGAGCAACTCAGTGTCTCCGCGCGCGGAGGATGGCGCGGGAGCGATTGAACCGGTGAGAGCGAGACCGGACGAGCGCTGATGCCGGAGGGCTCGCCGAAAACGCCGCACCACGAAAAACCGGATGCATCGGATCCGCCGCGGACCGCGCGCTCATCGAATTCTGACGGGGTAACTGCAATTCGAATAAAACACCCGGCAACCTGACGTTTCTTTAGCGCACTCGTCCAACGCCAGGCGTGCGGCTTCGTCGACGGTCGCGCCATTCGCCGTGCTGTAGTAACGATCGCCCCATGCGATCACCCCGCATTGATTGTCGTACGACGTTTGGATGCGGCAGGTCTTCCCGCCGCCGCTGCTGCGGCAAAGACGTACCGCCATTTTTTCTGCGGCGCGCCGACTCTTCGAGTCGCTCGAGACGCCGACGCCGCCGCGCGGCGCATTGGGATCGATCGCGATGGCGCCCCAACGCGTCGCCCACTGCGGACCGGAAGGGTCGACGTAGGTTTTGGGAGGCGGCTGCGAGCAATAGGGCACGCCGTCCCCGAAATCCGGACCAGAGCCCATACGGCACTGTGCGGCGGTATCCGGCGCGAACGCGATCAGCGTCAAACCGAAAACGAGCGAAAAAAACTTCATTCAAGCGTCTCCTTTGGAATCCGCTCGCTTCGGCCCCGCAGCTTCGCCTGTCCGCGACATGCCTGACGGAGCGCTGCCCATGAGCTGGCTGCTCGAATTCGCGCTCGCCGAGGATTGCTGCGGGTCTATCAGTCCCCGGCCGCGTTCGGTTTTCATCTTATCGTCGCCGATCGGATTCGAACTGCGTGCGCCCGCCGCCGGGTTGACCGTACTCTGCTGCGCATCGGGCGGGCGAGGTGCGCCTGGCTGGGCGCTCGCGGGTTTTTCCGGCGGAGGAGGCGCCGCCGTCCTCGCCGTTGGGACCGTCGTTTGTGACTGCGTTTGCGGACTCGACGAAGACCCTCCGAACATATTGATCGTACTGATTTGCCCCAGCGTCCCCTGGAAGAAACTCGCGGCCATCGGCGGCACCGTTACGATCAACAGGGTCAGAATCGCCCCGAGCCCGCCTTGCTGCAAGGCTCGGCTACTGATGCCTTCCGTGCTTGTCCCGAGAAAACTGCCGGCCCAATACGCCGCCGCCACCGCGGTCACGATGTCCACCGCGATACTCACCATCACGCTCAGCATCGCGAACGAAAACATCGTGCCGATGCCGTACATCAACCACTTGCTGAACAAATGCTTGGTCTGGTCGAACAACAGGAACACCAGGAACAAAGGCCCGAAACCGATGAACAACGCCATCGCGATGCGATTGAGCAGCAGCAAAGTGCCGCCGACCAAAGACGGCCCGGCGATGCCGATGCCGGTGAACAACTGCGCTCGGTTTTTCGCGGCTTCGATATTTTCGTCGCCGCTGACGTCCAGCGCGTCGATGCTGATCAACGCCACCTGCATGTAGCCCAGACTCTTATCGATCGCGCGATAGGGGTCATCGACGTTCTTTCCAGTGACGAACTGATGGATCTTGTTGTTGGTGCCGTCCACCAGCACCTTCAGCAGCGGGGTCGAACCGGAGGCCATCGCCGTCGCCAGGGTCAGCACGAAGACCGCGCGCGCCGAGTTCATCACCAGCCCCATCATCGACTCCTGACTCTTGCCGATCATGATTCGGACGCCCTGCCAGAACACCCACAGCGTCATCAAGGCCAATGCGCCGCCGCTGGCGATGGTCATCATGCGGCCGAGAAATTTTCCGGCGAAGCGATCGATGCGGGCGTTGATGAATTCCTTGATTTCGTAAAAGAAAAACAGGTTCGTCACATCGTCGAGAATGCCCGCGCGCAGACCGAAGCCCGGACCATGCAGGCCGAAACCGCCGAACGCCCCTTGCAGTGCGCTATCGATCAAACTGAATACGGTTCCGGCATCCATTCGTCGCCCTTTTCGTGTCGTAAGGTTCGATAGACCGAAAGCCGCTTCGCGAGCGGCTTTCGGATTCAGGCGGTTGCCTGGCCTATGAGCGGCCCCGAGGGCGTCCGCTTCCGATCAGTCTTTATTTTTTTCATCGTCGAGCACCTTTTTGAGCACGGCGCCCTGCACGACGGTGGTCAAAATGTCGGGCTGTTGCCCGCGCAAGGCGCGTTGGGCGAGCCTTTGTTGGTATTTGTTCAACTGACTGACATAGCTGTCGTAAGCCATCATCATGGCTTGCCAATTGTCCATATCCATCTTCGAACTTTGCTCGTAGCGATTCACGTCGAAGGTGACGGATTTCAGCTTGCCTTCTTCGCTGCCGACGCCTTTACGGCTGAGATCGATCTTATCGAGCTCTCGCTGGCGGGCGCGCAGATTGTTCAAGTACTTGACGGTTTCGTTGTACTTCAGATTTTCGGCCCGCACGATCCGCTGGCAGATATCGAGCTGCTGATCGAGGATATCTTTGTTCGGATCCGGACGAAACACGTTTTTGACCGTGCCGATCAAACCGCCGTCGCGGTTCGCGCGGCATGCGTGCTCCAATCCATAGTTGGGGTCGATGAGCGGAAAATCGGCGTTGGGATTGTTGAGCGCCGTCGGCGTGACGCTCATGCCGCCGAGGCTGATCAATTGCTGCCGGTAATGATCTGCGGTTTGTTTCCAGCGCTCGAGCTGCGCTCTGAACTCCCTGACGTGCTTGTCGGTCTGGACCGGGTCGTGAACGATGTTCCAGGCCATCGCGTTTCCGGACATCGAAACGCTCGCGACGAGCGTGGAAGCGAGCAGAGACTTGGCGAAGAAAAAGCGGGCTTTGGAAACGCCGTGCGCCTTGGGCTTGCGATTCGACATGAGACACCTGTCCTTAAGTGCGAGAGTCACGGGAACGAGCCGCTCGCACCGCGAGAAAGCTCGGTCGGCGGCTGGCCGGAACCACCCCCCTGCCGCCGGTTCTTGCGATGCGCTGGCTCAGAGTAGCCGGTCGGGAACCGATTGCAAGCGCACCCGCCCGATCTCGGCCGCGCGAGCGGCGATATCGGGAATGCCGGTGCTCGGAACGATATGCTCGATACATCTCGCTTCCTGATACGCGCCATGTAACTTATTGATTCGTTGGCGCCGCATCGCGAACGATTGATGGCATCGATCGCTGGCCGGCAAACGCATACCGAGCCGTATGGTTTCGTCACCGCGCGCCGCAGCGAGGCGGACAGTAACGGTACTGGCCAAAAATGCGCCTCGCGACGGCATCGTCGCTTCGATGTCGACATTGATCGCGAGACGTCGGTCGACGTCCTGCGCTTCGATCATCGTTCGCGCTTCACTGTTCGCCCGTGAACAAACGCTGCCGTGCGCTTTCGTCCAGCGCACGCCATGCGCCTTCCGCCAGATCGTCGAGCGCCAATCCGCCGATGGCGGCGCGGTGCAGCGCTTCGACGTGATTGCCGACCGCGGCGAACATCCGACGCGCTTGATGATAGCGGCCTTCGTGCAGCGTCAAGCGCGCGCGCCGCGCATCCAGCGGCTCAAATTCGGCCGGCAACAGCGGTTCGGTTTCGGATTCCAACATCAGCGTGCCGCTGGCGAAAATCGCCGCCTCGTCGCCGCGCAACGGCTGCGCCAATGTCGCTTCGTACACTTTCGGGATGCGCGCTTTCGGCGAGACGATGCGATGCAGCAGCGCGCCGTCGTCGGTCAGCAACAGCAGGCCGCTGGTCTCGCGATCCAACCGGCCGACGGTCGACAGCAGCGGGTCGCGCAAGCGGAAGCGCGGCGGCAGCAAATCGTAGACCAGCCGTCCTTGATCCTTGGTCGAACAGGTGTAACCGCGCGGTTTGTGCAGCATCAACAACAGCCCCGGCGGCGGGTCCAGCGGCTCGCCGTCGATACGGACGTTCTCGTGCGTGGCGTGCACGCCGAGTTCGTCGTCGGCGTACAACAGCGCGCCATCGGCATCGGCGATGCGGCCTTCGCGGAACATCGCCACCACCTGTTTGCGGCTGCCGTAGCCGAGATTCGCGATGCGTTTGAGCAATTTCATGCGCGCGTCCGTTTCATACGCAGGTCCGCGTCATGCGCGCCACCGCTGCGTGCGCGGCGTTCGCGACGCGCCGCCCTTCGTGCTCGCCTTGTTCGCATTGTGCGCCTTGACCGCTTCGATCACCTTGAAGCCCTGCGCCTGCGCGACGGTGCGCACGGTCCCGAAGCGAGTATCCAACACCGTTTCGTACGGCAAATGCCGATTCGCCACCAACCACAATCGCCCGCCGGGTTCGAGCGCGTCCGCGGCGGCGGCGATGAACGCGCGACCGATGTCCGGGCGGTCCGCGCGGGATTGCGCGTGGAACGGCGGGTTGGCGACGATCGTGTCGTAGCGCGCATGCAGACCTTCGGTCGCGTCGCACCAGCGAAATCCCAGTGCGGCGCGCGATGCGAACGGCGCGAGATTGCGTTCGGCCAACTCGAGCGCGCGCGCTTCGGCTTCGTACAGATCGAGCGCGACGATGCCGGGACAACGCTGCAGCAGTTCGACGGCGAGATAGCCGTAACCCGCGCCGAGGTCCGCCGCGCGACCGCGCAGATCGTCGGGTAACGAGGCAGCGAGCAACGCCGATGCGGCATCGATGCGATCCCAGGCGAACACGCCGGGGCGGCTGAGGAAGCGCCCGTCGGCGATCGGTCGCGGCGCGTCCAGCGCCGACCATGCCGACAGCAGCGCGAGATCGACCGTCGGCGGCGCAGTCGTCGCCTGCGCAGTCGTCCGAATCGTCGACCAATAGACGCGGCAATGATGTTTCGAGCGCGAGCCAGAAAGCCCCGCCAGCGCTTTCAGATCCGATTCGCCGGATTTCGCGCCCTCGTCGTTGGCCATGCAGGCGACCACAAGACCGCCCTCCGCGCATTGCGCGACCGCGCGCGCCAGCAGGGCGCGCGCTTCCTCGCGCTGTCGCGGCGGCAAGACCAGGACCACGGCGTAGCGATGCGCTTGGTCGTGGTCGTCGCTCGATGCCGCTTCGGCCGAGGCGGCCTCGAGCGAG
>JAGNNB010000110.1 GCA_017990865.1 Lysobacteraceae bacterium | reverse complement strand
GTTCGGCCCCGGCAAGCACACGCTCGCGACCGAGAACATCCCGATCCTTTCGACCATTCTCGGTTGGAAGTACGGTTTCGATTCGCCGTTCAAATGCGACGTGTACTACATCAACACGCGCTTGTTCACCGGCAACAAGTGGGGCACGTCCAACCCGGTGATGATGCGCGACAAGGATTTCGGCGTCGTGCGTCTGCGCGCGTTCGGCACCTACGATTTCAAGATCGTCGATCCGCAGAAGTTCCTGCGCGAGGTGGCGGGCACCGATCAGAATTTCCGCCTCGACGAATTCGCCGACACCATGCGTTCGCGCATCGTCAGCGTGTTCACCGACGCGCTCGCCACGGCGTCGGTGCCGGCGCTGGACGTCGCTTCGCGCTACGCCGAGATGGGCGATGCGCTGCTGCCGATCATCAACCCGGCGATCCAGGACAAGTACGGCATCGAGATCACCAGTTTCCTGCTGGAAAACGTCTCGGTGCCGCCGGAAGTCGAACAAGCGATCGACAAGCGTTCGAGCATGGGCGTGATCGGCAATCTCAACGATTACGTGAAATACCAAATGGGTCAGGCCATGGGCCAAGGCGGCGACGCGGCCTCCGCAGCGACGGTGCCGGCGACAATGGCGATGGGCTTCGGCATGGCGCAGGAGATGATGCGCGGCATGCAGCAGAACGCGCCGACCGCTGCGGCAAGCGCCGCGCCGGCCGCCGAAGCGGCGACGCCCGACGTGCTGACGCCGGAACAAGCCGCGCAGATTCTGGCGGTGTCGGTGGAGGACGTGATGGCGTCGATCCAGTCGGGCGATCTGAAGGCGCGCAAGATCGGCAACGCGTATCGCATCGCGCGCGCGGCGCTCGACGAATTCCTGCGCGGCTGAGACCGACCGCACGACGATGACCGAAGCCAGCATCGGCAAGCATCCCTGCCCGGAATGCGGCGGGGACTTGGTCTGGAACCCCGGCAAGCAATCGCTTGCCTGCCCGTACTGCGGTGCGGTAGTGCCGTGGTCGCCCGCGCAAGCGGCGGCCGCGGACGACGCGATGCGCGAAAACGACTTGTCGACGGCGTTGGCGGAACTGCCGGCGGATGCGCGCGATTGGGGCGCGCAGCGTCGCGAAGTGAAATGCCAAAGCTGCCATGCGATTTCGGTGTTCGTCGACGGCAAAGTGGCGACGCGCTGCGATTTTTGCGGCTCGCCGTCGATTCTGCCGCATGAAGCGATGCGCGATGCGATCGTGCCGCAGAGCTTGCTGCCCTTCAAACTCAGCGAAAGCCAAGTGCGCGACGCCTTGCGCAAATGGTACGGCTCGCGCTGGTTCGCGCCGAACCGGCTGAAAACCGCCGCGCTCACCGACACGCTGCATGGCGTGTATTTGCCGTATTGGACCTTCGATTCGCACGTCTCCGCGGATTGGACCGCGGACGCGGGGCATCACTACTACACAGAAGAGTCGTATCGCGATAAGGACGGCAATTCTCGAACCCGACAAGTGCAACACACGCGCTGGGTGCCGGCGGCTGGGCATCTCGATCATTTCTTCGACGATGCGCTGATTCCCGGCACGGCGGGCGTGCATGCGGAACTGCTGCGGCAAATCGAGCCGTTTCCGGTAACGACCGATCTGAAAGCCTATTCGTCGGAATTCGTGCGCGGCTGGACGGTGGAGCGCTATCAAATCGATCTGCGTCAAGCGTCCGAACGCAACATGGAACAAATGCGTCGCGATACCGAGGCGCTGTGCGGGCAACAAGTGCCCGGCGACACCCATCGCAATCTCGTCGTCGATGCGCACTTCAGCGGACGCACGTTCAAGCATGTGCTGGTGCCGGTGTGGTTGGTGAATTACACCTACGGCAGCAAGAACTACCAAGTCATCGCGAACGGCTACACCGGCGCGTTGGCGGGCGAGCGGCCGTACAGTTGGGTCAAGATCGCATTGCTCGTGTTGGCGGTGTTGCTCGTCTTGATCGCGATCGGTTACGGCAACCAATAGCGTTCGAGTCCGGCTCCCGTCGCGTCGCGCGCGCACCGATCGCCCAAGAAAAACCCCGCCGAAGCGGGGTTTTTCTCGTCTCGCGTTTCGATGCGTCGATCAGAACTTGAACTGACCGGCCACGCCGAACAGATGCACGCTGCTTTCGAATTCGCCGTACAGGGTATGGCGCGTCGAGTCGACGACGCCGATCTTCGGCGTATCCGGATCGATGAAGGTGTACGCGCCGGTCACTTGCAGCGCATCGCTCGCCTGCCAGGTCACGCCGAGCGAGTACCAACGACGATCTTCGTCGGGCAGACGCGGGGTGCGGGTGTGGAAGCTGGTCGGGGTTTCGTCGTAGGCGAAACCGCCGCGCAAGGTCAGCGCGTCGGACATCTTCCACTCGGCGCCGATCGACATGAAGGTGGTGTCGGTCCAACTGAAATCTTCGACCGAATCCGGATCCGGATTGACGAAATCGATGCGGACTTCGCGCACCGACGACCAGTCGGTGTTGGCGTAATCGGCCAACACGCTCAGGCTATCGGTCACGGCGTACGAGGCGCTGATCGTGGTGATGCTGGGCGTGGTCAGCTTGGCGTTGACTTTGCCGTCGTTGAAGAGCGCGCTGCGGCCGATGCCGTTGAACACGGTGCGGGCGCTGCCCGGCACGGTCCAGTCGGCATCGCCTTCCAGTTCGTGGTCGAGTTCGGAGCGGTGCGAGATGCCGACCTTCAGCTTATCGGTCGGGCTGAACGTCGCGCCGACGATATAGCCGAGGCCATGATCGCCGCCGGTGATGGCCGCTTCGCCGTCGGCCGACTGCGGGGCGAAACCCGGCACCGAGCTGAACGCGAGGAGCGAACCGAAGTCCACGGCCTTCGAGAGCGTGACATCGACTTTTTCATAGACCAAACCGACGCCGACCGACAGGCGGTCCGGCACGATTTCGTACGCGGCCGACAGGGTCAGATCGACCGTCTTCACTTCGGACTTCAGCGCTTGATAGCGACCGACCCAACCGCGGTCGTATTCGGTCTTCAAGCCGAACGGGGCGCTGATCATCGCGCCGACGGCCACGCCGTTATCGAATTTGTGGATGGCCGACATCGCCGGAACCGGCGTGACGCCGCCGGCGCCGCCGCCATCGCCGCCGGTCAGCGGACGCGCCAGCGGGGTGCCGGTACCGGCGAAGCCGCTGCCCTTGAACTCGAAGCCGAGGTCGATCACGGTGACGTCCGACTGCACGGTGGTGCCTTCGAAGGTGGTCATCGCCGCCGGGTTGTTGACCACGACCGAGGTGTCGCCTTCGGCGACCGCGCTACCGGCGTAGGAACGGCCCTGGGCCTTGACGCTGTTTTCTTTGAGCTGGAAGCCGGCGGCTTCGGCTTGTCCGGCGGCTAGCGCGCCGGCGATGCCGAGCGCGAGCGCGGACAATAAAATCGGATTCTTGGTTTGCATTGTCTGTACGTCTCCGTGGACAGGATTGTTCTGCGCCGCACGGACGAGCGCTACGCTCGAACCGTCCTGCCGGAAACCCCTCCCGACGTACGACGCTACCGCTACTATACCGTGGCCGTTAACCGAACGCTAACAACCCAGCCCCTCGGACCGGCACCGTTTCGCGACGACCCACGCATTCAGGTCACACGCTTCCCCTCATGTTCGTTCAGATTCCTACCCGCAAGAAAGCCGGCGTCCGCTGGGCCACTCCCCTGCTGTTCGCGGTGCTGTGGGCGGCGTATCTGTGGGCGAGCACGCGGTCGGAGCACGTCGAACGCGGCTTGATCCAGACCTGGGGCGCGCTGACCGGCGGGCCCGCGCTGATGGACACGCTGCGTTGGCTGCTCGCGGATCTGCACTGGCTGCGGCTGTTCACGGCCCTGATGCTTCATGCCGACTGGACCCATCTGCTCGGGAACCTGATCTTCCTGTTGATCTTCGGGTTCCCGGCCGAGCGCAGCATGGGCTCGTGGCGCTTCCTCGCCCTGTTCGTGCTCGGTGGCGCCTTCGCCAATCTGGTGGCGGTGTTCGCCGTCGGCAGCCCGCAGCGATTGGTGATCGGCGCCAGCGGCGCGGTCTCCGCGGTGATCGGCGCCTATCTCGCGTTGTTCCCGCGGGCGAAGCTGGGCTTGGTGCTGCCGCTCGGCCTATTTCTGGAATTCATTCGCGCCCCGGCGGCGCTGTTGATCGGCGGCTGGCTGATCCTGCAGGTGGTGTTCACCTACATCGGCCCGGCGTTCGGCGCGGTGGCGTGGATCGCGCACTTGGGCGGCTTCTTGTTCGGCGCGGTGTTCGCGCTATCGGCCAAGGCGGCGATCGCACGACGTATGCGCAAGGATCGCGGGTTCTGACAAGTTGTCGAAAGCGGGCCGCCGAAAGCGCGGATCCTCAGCGTCTTGGGATCGCCGGCTCGACGCATGCTCGAACGGGTTCGTGACGCATCGCTCGCCTCGCCGCTCGTTTCGTCGGCGCGACCGCGCGCTATCATCCGCGCATGGCCAAGGCTCTCTACAAAATCACGTTCTTCAACCACGGCAAGATCTACGCGCTGTACGCGCATCGCGTCGGCAGCAGCCATCTCTGGGGCTTCACCGAAGTCGCGGACTTGGTGTTCGATCTGCACGACGGCCTCGTGGTCGACCCGACGGAAGAACGCCTGCGCGACGAATTCGGCGACACCAAGTCCCTGCATTTGCCGATGCAAAGCATCGTCCGCATCGAAGAGGTGGAGAAGAAGGGCCAATCGTCGATCCGCGACGCCGCCAGCGGCGAAAACGTGGTCACGCCATTCCCGATGCCCGCCAAACCGCGTTGAAGGTTACGTCGGGGCATCGCCGCGCCGGATCGCTCCGACGCAGCGCGCGCTCACAGACCGACGCGCTTACGGTTATCCGACGACACCCGGTCGATCAATTTGTTGTACGGATCGAAACCGGCTTCGTAGGGTTCCGCATCCACCACCACCGTCATTTTCAGCCCTCCGTCGACGACACGGTGCCGTTTCAGATACAACACTTTCTCGTCGGCTTCCTTACCCGACGGGCCGCGCGCGAACACGCCCACTTCGATCCAGTCGTCGAGCTTGCCCGCCGTCTCCTTGCCCTTGCCGTCGGCGTAGAGCTTGGCGGCGTGCAGATCGAGCACGACATCGTATTTGCCGTCGGCGCGCTTCTTCGCGGTCGCCGATTCGACCCGATTGTCGTAGAAGCTGATCTTCTCGAACAAATCGGCGATCAGACCTTCATGCTCGGGGCCGGCTTCGGCGCGGATGTAATCGAGCAGTTCGGCCGATGTCGCGTACGGGGGCTGCTGATAACCCTTGTCCTGCAGGAATTTCTTCAGCGCGCGATTCAGCGCGTCTTCGCCGATTTCCTCTCGCAGCCGGTAAAACACCAGCGACGCCTTGCGATAGTGGATGTAGGGTTGATTCTCGACCCGGTAGAGCGGCAGTTCCTCGATCAGCTCGCCGCCGCGGTCGGACAGATATCGGTCCAACTCGTACTTCAGGAATCGACGCATTTTGTCGCGGCCGTACTCTTTTTCCATCACCATCAGCGCAGAATATTGCGACAGCGACTCCGACAGCACAGTCGCGCCCTGCATGTTCGCGCCGATCACCTGATGCGCCCACCACTGGTGCGCGATTTCGTGCGCGGTGATGTAGTACACATAGTCTATCGCGTCTTTGCCGCGAAGGTCGGCGATGAAACCGACGGACTCCGAATACGGAATCGTATTGGCGAAGCTCTGCGCGAAGCTTTGGTAACCCGGAAATTCGATGATTCGCACCTGACGGTGCTGGTACGGCGTGAAGTTGGCCTCGTAATACGCCAGCGATTTCTGTACCGACGCGATCATCCGATCGACGTTGTACGGATGCTTGGCGTCATAGTAGACCTCGATCGGAATATCTTTGTACTTGCCCTTCTTCACCTGCCAACGCGCCGAGAGATACGCATAGAAGTTCAGCATCGGCCGATCCATCGCGTAAGCGAAGCAGCGGCGGCCGTCGCGGACGAACTCTTTCTGCAGATAGCCGGGCGACAGCGCGATCTGGTCCGGCGCGGTGCAGATGGTGGTCTTGAAATCGATCCAATCCGAATCGTCGGTGAGATACGTGTTCGCGCGTGCGGCTTCGTCTTCCAGCTTCGGCATGCGCCGCGGCTCGCCGAGCTTGCGCTTGCGGCGCTCGTTTCGATCCTGGATTTCGGCGCTGTCGTTGTAGCCGAATGCCGGGAAAGATCGACTGTTGAAGAACGTGCCGTTCTCCACGATCTGCCTTTGCGCGCCGTTGTTGGTGATGCCGTTCGGAGCCAGTTCGACTTTGAACGAGATGAGACGTTCGGCGCCGGGCAGCAACGGTTCTTTCAGCCTGTAAATACGATACCCAAGCGCCTTGTCGTGCTTGATCAGCGACGCTCCGCCCATATCGATGCTGATCAGCGACTTATCGTCGCCCATGCCGATATGCAAATCGGCGATCGGGTTGGCGTACGGATTGCGCACGCGATAGGTGCCCTTCGCGCGCATCGTCTGGATTTCGGGGCGCAGGTCGATCTCGAGCTCGGTCGCGACGATCTTCGGCTGTTGCAGATTTTGGTACTTCTTGTAATCGCGCTCGTATCGGGCTTGCAGATCGAGCGTGTCGTCGGGAGACAGATATTCATTGCGGATATTGGTGTTCCAGAATAGATAGCCACCGACGGCGACGAAGGCCAACGCGGACACCGCAGTCGCCGCGCCGAGCGCGCCGCTCAACCGTTGGCGAGCGAGACGCAGGCGTTCGCGCGCACCGCCGCTCACGCCGCGCACCCAGAATGCGGCCGATAGCAACAGCAGCAGCAGCATGAACAAGCCCCAATACGCCTGGAACCACAACTGCTCTTTCAGGAAGTGGCCGTAGCCATTCATGTCGGAATACGGCGCATTGGGCGCGCTGGCGTAACCATAGAGGTTATGCGTGTAATCGAGCATCCCGAGCACGATCTGCCCGACGAGCACGATCACCACCAGCGCATAGCCGATGTATTTGTTGTTGGTGAACACTTGCAGACACAGCGACAACCCGCCCATCAGCACGAAGAACAGGCTATTGAGCGCCAAGGTCTTGGCATAGACCGCCAATTCGAGCTGGGTATGTCCTTTACCGAGCTGGATCAGCATCGCGACGATGCCGCCAAACAACTGAAAACACACGATCACCGCGAGCAATGCGCCGAATTTAGCCGCCAACGGCACCCAGTTCGGTACCGGCATGGCGTCGGTGACCTCATGAATTTTAGCGCTGCGTTCCTTCGCGATCAGTTCGCCCGCGTAGAACAGCACGATGATGATCAATACGAAACTGTAAGCGCCTTGCAAGGCCTCCAGCATGATCGATGTCACCGGATGGATCGATGTGTCGTACATGCTGTCCGCGAACAACGCGCCGGCAATAAAGTTCGCCGTCGCGAACATCAGCATGACGATGAAGGGAACGCCGCGCAGGACGCCGACGGTGTCGAACTTCAGTTGCCGCAAGAATTGCCGAACGGATGTGCCGGCGCCGAACGACAACGACGCCTTCGAAACCGATATCGCCGCAGGGGCCGCCGACGCATGAGCTTCAATGCCGACGGGCGAAGGCTTCGCGCGACGCAGACCGCGCGCGGTGCCGCTGCGTTCGGTCTTGAACAGTGCGAAACACGCAGCGAACAACGCCAGCGAGGCACCGATCCAAAGCGAGCGATTGGCGAGAATATAACCCGCGATCGCCGGCAATTCGGTGTTGCGCTGCTCCGCCGCCCAATAGCGAATGGTGCGACCGAACGCGCGCAAACCAAGCGGCTCCGCGAGCGTGGCGATCCAGACGTTGTCGAGATCGCTCAACAAGGCCGCACTCACGCCGTACAGGACGAAGAACCCGAGCACACCGATGTAGACCCACAAGATGCTGCGGGTGACGATGGCCAGCAGCGACAACAGCGCTGCGGTGAACAACAGATTCGGCAGCACGATGACCGCGAACGCCCATGCGTACGGATACAGCGACACCGGACCGAGCCGCGCGGCATCGATCCAGGGCATGAACTGCGCGACGAAAATACCGAAACCGATGAGCGCGTAAATCGCCAAGCATCCGACGATCGCCGCCGCGATTCGACCGGCGACGTAGTCGCGGCGTTTGATCGGGCTGGCGAAGATCAGCTCGGCCGTACCTTGCTCGAAATCGCGCAGCAATGCGCCGTTGATCGCCATCGCGGTGAATAGCATGCCCATCAGCGTGAACACGCTGAGGAACTGGACGGCGACCATCGGTGCGTTGCGATGGACATTGCCGACGCTGCCGCCGATCTGGATCGCGTCGGACGACGCACCGCCGAAGGCGAACAAAGCAAAAAGCGCCCCCATCAACCACAACAGCGGCGAACGAAGCTGCTGACGCAGCTCGAACCGGAAGAACTCGAACATGGCGGGCTCCTCAGGCGGCTTTGGCATGCTGACGCAGGCGTTGGAAATACACATCCTCGAGATCGGGCGCGACTTGCTCGAACCCGTCCTCCGGCGAATCCGCGCTGAAGACATGGATCACTGGTGCGCCCGCCACCAAGCGCGTAGACAACAATCTGAAGTGTTTCTCGTATTCCGGCAGCGCGTCTTTCGCGACTTGCTTGCGCCAAACCTTGCCTTCCAACTCGGCGATCGCGTCGGCGGGACGACCCGCAAGCAACACCTTTCCTTTGTTCATGATCGCCATGTTCGGGCACAGATCCGTCACG
>JAGNNB010000109.1 GCA_017990865.1 Lysobacteraceae bacterium | reverse complement strand
GGGGGTCTCCGTGGTGGTGCCGGCACGCCGTTGCGGCGCGCCTGTGGTGTACGAGAGGGCCGATGCGAGCGGCCCGGTGCGGTGGGTGAGGTGCGGGGCGATGGAGCTGGGCTGTTACACTGCGGCCTCGCATCGCCGGCTTCAAGGGCTTCGCCCCACGGCCGAGCGCGCTCGACCGCGATTCCCCGTCAGTGCACAGACGCCAGCAGTCTGCTGCCCCGCGACCTCCCACGCAAGCGCGAGCCCGGCATTCTTTCGTCGCGCCGCCTTCTTTTCGACGCTAGCACATGAGCGATAAGCCCTTAACTGACCTCACTTTTTCTTCGTTCGCCAGTCCCGACGGCGAAACCCTCGCCTTGCATCCGAGCCTGTTGGCCGGGCTGGACGCCGCCGGATTCACCCGCTGCACGCCGATCCAGGCCCTGACCTTGCCGGTCGCCCTGCACGGCCGCGATGTGGCCGGTCAAGCGCAAACCGGTACCGGCAAGACCCTGGCCTTCCTGGTCACGGTGATGAACCGCTTGTTGACCCGCCCGGCCCTGGCCGAGCGCAAGCCCGAGGACCCGCGGGCGCTGATCCTGGCCCCGACCCGCGAGCTGGCGATCCAAATCCATAAGGACGCGATGAAATTCGGCGCCGACCTGGGCCTGAAGTTCGCTCTGGTCTACGGTGGCGTGGATTACGACAAACAGCGCGCCCTGCTCCAGGCCGGTGCGGACGTGATCATCGCCACCCCGGGGCGGCTGATCGACTACGTCAAACAGCACAAAGTCGTCTCGCTGCACGCCTGCGAAATCTGCGTGTTGGACGAAGCCGACCGCATGTTCGACCTGGGCTTCATCAAGGACATCCGGTTCCTGCTGCGGCGCATGCCCGAACGCACCACCCGGCAAACGCTGCTGTTCAGCGCGACGCTGAGCCATCGCGTGCTCGAACTCGCCTACGAGCACATGAACGAGCCCGAGAAGTTGGTGGTGGAGACCGAAACCATCACCGCGGCGCGGGTGCGGCAAAAAATGTACTACCCGGCGGACGACGAAAAAATTCCGCTGCTGCTCGGCCTGCTCTCGCGCAGCGAAGGCGCGCGCACGATGGTGTTCGTCAACACCAAAGCCTTCGTCGAACGCGTGGCGCGGTCGCTGGAGCGCTCGGGCTATCGCGTCGGCGTGCTCAGCGGCGATGTGCCGCAGAAAAAACGCGAATCGCTGCTGAGGAAATTCCAGGCCGGTCAGCTCGAAATTCTGGTCGCCACCGACGTCGCCGCGCGCGGCCTGCACATCGACGGCGTCAGCCACGTTTACAACTACGACTTGCCGTTCGATGCCGAAGACTATGTGCATCGCATCGGCCGTACCGCGCGCTTGGGCGCCGAGGGCGACGCGATCAGTTTCGCCTGCGAACGCTATGCGATGAGCCTGCCGGACATCGAGCGCTACATCGACCAGAAGATTCCGTCCGAACCGGTGACGCGCGAGTTGTTGACGCCGCTGCCGCGACCGGAACGCCCGAAACCGCCCCAAAGCGCAGAGACCGACGCCGACGCGGGCGACGAGGACGACAGCATCAGCACGATCTTCCGCGAAGCGCGCGAACAGCGCGCGGCGGACGACGCGAAGCGCGGCAAAAGCGGCAGCAGCAGTCGCAGCGGCGGTCCGGGCGGACGCGGTCGCAGCGGCGAACGTTCCGGCGGCCCGCGTTCGAGCGGCGGCGAACGTCGCGAACGCACGCACGAGCGCGGCCCGCGCCCGCCGCGCGATGCGCAAGCGCAAGCCAGCAACGGCGACGCGCATCCGGCGGCCGCGGCGATTCCCGCATCGCCCGCACCGAACGCCGCGATCGCGCAAGCCCCCGACAGCGAGCGCGCGCCGCGCAAACGCCGTCGTCGTCGCGGCGGCATGCGCATCGACGGCGGCGACGCCTCCGCGCAGGCCGTCGGTCAAGCCGTCCGCGCGCTGGAAACCCCGGCCGCGGTGCCGGTCGGCAACGCGGCGAAAGCCGGCGGCGACGCCAAGCCTTCGCAAGGCAAGCCCTCGCTGTTCTCGCGCATCGGCCACAAACTGAAATCGTTGGTGACCAAGCCGCCTCGCTCGCAGCATTGAATCCGCCGAAGTGGGTTCTTGCGCTTCTTGTTCGCGCACCGAACGCCCTGCGTTCGTGCTGCTTATGTTCTGCGCAAGCCTGCTTTGCGGCAGCCTTGCCGCTCATGCTGAACCACCGCGTTTGAGCGAAGCGGAGCGGCAGGGCATCATCGTCGTCGCAGCCGAGAAAACGTGCAGGGACGCCCTCGCCGAAGCACGGCAGAATGAGACGCAGAGCCAGCCGGTCGTCGCCGATTTCATGGGCATCGTGTTGAACGCCGACGCTTATTGCGGTTGCACGACGCGGCTTGTGCGCATCGGCCTGGAAAACGGCAAAGCGGACTCGACTGATCGCGCCGCCGTGGCGGGTCTTTTGAAGTCCGCAGGGGAACAATGCGGCCGCGACGCATTCGTCGATCATTTCGCGGAGTACTGCAACACGCTCTTCACGCATTTTTACGGCGATGGTGTGTTGAGCGGCCCCTTCGCCGGGGGCATCGGCCGGTTTTGCGATTGCAGTCGCAATGAGCTTAATCAACTTCGCCCCGACGCGCTTGGCGACGCCGTCGAGCGAAGCAAAGAATCCCTGAACGCTTATCGGGATTCCGGCGAACTCGTGGATAAACGCGACGGCTCGCTGGCTTCGGTGATGGCCGGTTGCGGCATCGTCGATCTGAAAAGACGATTGACCGAATCGATGCGCTGACGGTCTGCGTCATCGAATCGGCGCTATCGAATCGCCGCGTATTGCGCGCGTTTCGGCGAGGGAAGGCCACACGCCAAACTTCGTATTGAAGCTCGCGCCTCGAACCGCCGCACGACCGACCGAGATGCTCCGGGCCGGTCGTGCGGGTCATGCGGTCGTGCGCAATCGTTTACAGCCTCTTGCTCAGATACACCGTCCAGGTGTTGGCGCTGGTTTCGACCAGTCGGAACACGTCCAGATCGCCATCGCTGTCGATGTCGAGCGACTGGTATTGGTTACCGTAGCTGGCCGGCGGCGGCCAGCCCGCGCCGAACAAGCCGCCGGCGTAATTCCAGGTCGCGAACAAACCGCCGGCGCCGGGCTCGAAGTGACCGCGACGGCCGGAGCCGGCGCTGCTGCACCAAATGGTCACGCGCCAACCGGCCGGAGCGCCGCCGAAGTTCGGGAACACTTGGAAACGCCCGTTGCCGTAGCCGGTCGATCCGGCGGGGCACGCGAGCGATGCGATGTTGACCGGCGGATCGTACTGTTCGGCGTTCGCCGACCCGGCGAACAGACCCAAGCCCAGAAGCGATGCGAATGCGAGATGCGTCAGTTTCTTTTCCATGTTCATTCGTCCTTTGGTTTAGTATTGAAACGCTCGTTGCGCCGCAGCCGCTTGCCGCGGCGTAATCACGCTAGAACGCATCAAGCGCTGCCGCCAGCGAAAACATGGGAACGAAAAGGGAACGATACGGGACGAATCGTGATCGACATTCCCATCATTTTCGACGAGGTCGCGAGACGCGCGATCGGTTCCACTCAACCGCAGTCCGAGACACGCCACGCGCAATGACCCTTCTCCGCTTCGACAACGTCAGCAAGCAATACCCGGGCGGACAAGCGGCGCTGACCGAGGTGAGTTTTTCGGTGGCGCGCGGCGAGATGTTGTTCGTCACCGGGCATTCGGGCGCGGGCAAAAGCACGCTGCTGAAGCTGATCCAATTGGCGGAACGGCCCAATCGCGGCGCGGTGTTGCTGAACGAGCGCAATTTGCGCAACGTGGACGGGCGCGGCGTGGCGATGCACCGGCGCGAGATCGGCGTGGTGTATCAGGACCACCGCCTGCTGACCGATCGCAGTGTGTCCGAGAACGTGGCCTTGCCGTTGATCCTGCGCGGCGTGCGTCGCGACGAAATTCGCAAACGCGTGCGCGGCATGCTCGACCGTCTGGGCATCGGCACCCGCGGCGACGCGCTGCCGGGGCAATTGTCGGCGGGCGAGCAACAACGCGTGGGCATCGCGCGCGCGCTGGTCGGCGAACCTGCGTTGCTGGTCGCGGACGAACCCACGGGCAATCTCGATCCCACGTTGTCGGCCGAGATCATGACCTTGTTCGCGGCGCTGCCCGAACGCGGCACGAGCGTGCTGGTCGCCAGTCACGATCTGGCCTTGGTCAAACGCATGAAGAAGCGCGTGTTGGTGCTGGATCACGGCAAGCTGCTGGACGACATCCGCCCGGAGGAATTGGCCGATGGCTGAGCCCGCCGCAGCGAAACATGCCACGGCGAAGCATGCCGCAGCGAAGCCTGCCGCCGCCGCCGCGCCGAAGCGCTCGCGCCTCGGCATCTGGTGGGAACACCATCTGCAGAGCCTGGTCTCCAGCCTCGGACGCATGCTGCGCCGGCCCTGGGCCACGCTGCTGACGGTCGGGGTGATGGCGGTGGCGCTGGCGCTGCCGCTCGGACTGTGGCTGGTGCTGCAGAACGCGGCGCGCCTGAGCGGCACCATCGAACGCTCGCGCGAGATCGGCGTGTTCCTGAAACCGGAAGTCGCCGCGCCGCAAGCGCAAGCCCTGGCCGAGCGGCTGCGCGGACGCGACGACGTGGCGACGCTGGAACTGCGCACGCCCGAACAAGGCCTGGAAACGCTGCGCCGCAGCGGCGCCTACGCGGAGGCGATCGCGGTGGTCGGCGAGAACCCGTTGCCGAGTCTGCTGATCGTGCGTCCGCGCGGCGACGAAACCGCGCTGGCCGCCGCACTGGCGGCCCTGCCCGAGACCGACCAGGTGCGGCGCGACGCGGTGTGGCGCGAGCGCCTGGACCGCTGGCTCGCGTTCGGCGAACGCGCGGTCTGGGTGCTGGGCGCGCTGCTCGGCCTCGGCGCGCTGCTGGTGGTGGGCAATACGGTGCGCTTGGACATTCAGAACCGACGCGAAGAAATCGCGGTGCTGCATCTGCTGGGCGCCACCGACGGTTTCGTGCGTCGGCCGTTTTTGTATTTGGGCGTGTGGTACGGGCTGGCCGCGGGCGCGTTGGCGTTGGCCGTGCTCACCGCGGCGGAATTCGCGCTGCGGCAGCCGCTGAAGGCGCTGGCCGAAAGTTACGGCAGTGCGTTCAGCTTCGCGGGAATGCCGCCGCTGCAAGCGTTCGGCGCGTTGATCGCCGCCGCCGCGTTGGGCTGGATCGGCGCCGGCGTGGTCACCGGACACTTTCTGCGTCAGACTAGAGTCGCTTAGCGCGCGAACGCGGGACATCGCTCCCGTAGGCCGCACGCAATAGCGCCAACGCATTCGCAGGGGGTGCGCCGTCTCCGTCGTGGGAGGGCGTATATGGTCGGAATCCCTTCCGGCGCAGGGTCGCGCCGTTTTCCCACCCCAACCGAGACGTCGTCGACCGATGCCTGCACGCGATATTCGTCATCTCCACACCGACACTCCACGAGTGATGGTGGTGGACGGCTCGAAATTGGTCCGCAAGCTCATCGCCGATGTGGTCAAACGCGATGTGCCGGGGGTCGAGGTCGTGGCCTGCGCCGATTTGGCCGAAGCCGAAGCCGCGCTGGCCGAAGCGCCGGTGGATCTGGTCACCACCGCGCTGATGCTGCCCGACGGCGACGGTTTGGCGCTGGCGCATCGCGTGCGCGCCGCGGCGGGGCAACGTTACGTGCCGATCGTGGTCGTCTCCGGCGACGCGCAAAGCCATCTGGAATCGCGCAGCTTCACCGACGACATCACCGATTACTTCGACAAGGCCAACGGCTATCACGCCCTGGCGGCCTTCATCCACGGCTACGTGCATCCCGAACCGATTCCCGGCGCGCGCGTGCTGTACGTCGAAGACAGCATCACCGTGGCGGTCGCCACCCGACGCATGCTGCAGGCGCACGGACTGACCGTCATCCACGTCACCCGCGCCGATACCGCCCTCACTCTGTTGCGCGATCACGTGGCCGCCGGCGACGAAGACATGGGCGCGGATTTGCTGCTCACCGATGTCACCCTCGACGGCGAGATGAGCGGCTTGGATCTGCTGCGCGCCGTGCGCCACGACCTGGGCCTGGGCAAGCGTCGCTTGCCGGTGCTGGTGATGACCGGCGACGGCAGCGTCGATCGCCAGTCCAACCTGCTGCGCGAAGGCGCGAACGATCTGGTGCTCAAGCCGATCGAAGAACGCATGCTGATCACCAAGACGCTGTTCCAACTGCGGCTCTCGAAATTGCCCGACACCGCCGCCATCGCGGGTTGATCGACGCTTCCTACTCTCGCCTCGGCGTCGCCGCACCGACGCTGTCGATTCTGTCAGGTGTGCGAGATCGCCGTTCCGGCATATCTTGAAGAGCCGCGCGCACCCACAGGCCGTTTTCGACGCCTCGCTGCGCGCATCGACAGGACGTTATTCCGCGCGACCATGACCGACGACCGCATCAAACTCGAAGCCTCCTGGAAGACCCGCATCGGCGATTACCTGCTGCGCGAAGACATGGCCGCGCTCTCGGCCTTTCTGCGCCAACGCAAGTTGCAAGGCGCGCGCATCTATCCGCCCGGTCCGCAGATCTTCGCGGCCTTCGACGCCACGCCCTTCGATGCGGTGAGCGTGGTGGTGCTGGGGCAGGATCCCTATCACGGCCCCGGACAAGCGCACGGGCTGTGTTTCTCGGTGCCGGTCGGGGTGCCGGTACCGCCGTCGCTGGACAACGTGTTCAAGGAGATCGGCCGCGACCTGGGCCTGCCGCGCCCGGATCACGGTTGTTTGCTGCCCTGGGCGCAGCGCGGCGTGCTGCTGCTCAACGCGGTGCTGACGGTCGAGGACGGCCGCGCCGGGGCGCATCAGGGCAAAGGCTGGGAGAGCTTCACCGATCACGTCGTCGACACGCTGAATCACGAGCGCGAGGGCTTGGTCTTTCTGCTCTGGGGCAGCTACGCCCAGGCCAAGGGCAAGATGATCGACGACCGCCGCCATCGCGTGCTGCGCGCGCCGCATCCTTCGCCGCTGTCGGCGCACCGCGGCTTCCTCGGATGCGGGCATTTCTCGGCCGCCAATGAGTATCTGCGCCGCAACGGCCGCGCCCCGATCGACTGGTCCCTGCCCCCGCGCGCGCAGATGCCCGCGGAGGCCTGAGCGGCCGTTTCTCGGCGCGATTCGCGGCTCTTCGCATCGGCCTAGTTGACAACGCTGTCAGCTCCGACTAGAACGATTCCCGCAATCGCGGCTCGCGGGACGCCCTTGAGACAACCTCAGAGACAGCCCCGGCCGTCCTCGGGACGAGGCTCGAACAACGTCCGCACGTCGCGATCGCATCGCTCGCTGGCCGTCCCGGCGCCCTTTCGGCGCCGTTTCGGTGCAGGATCGCCGCAACCCACCGCGTTCCCCACGCGCGGCGGCTCATCGCAACCGCCCCGTCGCGCAGGCGACGATCGATTCCGGAGAACGACGTGAGACTTTCGACCATCGACGCGATCATCGTGCTGACCTATCTGGTCGGCATCTTCGCGCTCGCGCAATGGGTGTCGCGCGAGAAAAGCGGACACAAAAAAGACGCGCAGGATTACTTCCTCGCCGGCAAATCCCTGCCGTGGTGGGCGATCGGCGCGTCGCTGATCGCCGCCAACATTTCGGCCGAACAGATCATCGGCATGTCCGGTTCCGGCTACGCGCTGGGCCTGGCGATCGCGTCCTACGAATGGATGGCCGCGCTGACGCTGTTGATCGTCGGCAAGTTCTTCTTGCCGGTGTTCCTGCGCAACGGCATCTACACGATGCCGCAGTTCCTCGAGGAGCGTTACGGCCCGACCATCCGCACCATCATGGCGGTGTTCTGGTTGGGGCTGTACGTGTTCGTGAACCTGACCTCGATCCTGTGGCTGGGTTCGATCGCCGTCACGCAGGTCACCGGCATCGATCAGATCGCCGCGCTCGCGCTGCTCGGCGGGTTCGCGCTGCTGTACCAGTTGTACGGCGGCCTCAAAGCGGTGGCGCTGACCGACATCGTGCAAGTGGCGCTGCTGGTGATGGGCGGCCTGTTGATCGTCGGCATTTCGCTGGATCGCATCGGCGGCGACGGCGGCATCGTCGGCGGTTTCCAAGCGCTGATGAACGCGCATCCGGAACATTTCCACATGATCCTCAAACCCGACAATCCGTTCTACAAGGATTTGCCGGGCTTGAGCGTGTTGATCGGCGGCATGTGGATCATGAACGTCAGCTACTGGGGCTTCAATCAGTACATCATCCAGCGCGCGCTGGCGGCGAAAGACATCGCCGAAGCGCAGAAAGGCGTGGTGTTCGCGGCGTTCCTGAAACTGCTGATGCCGGTGATCGTGGTGCTGCCGGGCATCGCCGCGTTGATGCTGGTGACCGACATCGAAAAACCCGATCAGGCCTATCCGAAGATGATGGCGCTGCTGCCGACCGGCGTGCTCGGTCTGGTGTTCGCGGCCTTGATCGCGGCGATCGTGGCCTCGCTGGCGTCGAAGATCAATTCGATCTCCACCATCTTCACCCTCGATTTCTACGCCAAACGCGCGCCGGGCCGCGAGCAGGCGCATCTTGTGAAAGTGGGCCGGATCGCGGCGACCGTCGCGATCGTGCTGGCGGTGTTGGCGGCGAAACCCTTGCTCGGCAGTTTCGATCAAGGCTTCCAATACATTCAGGAATACACCGGCTTCTTCACGCCGGGCATCGTGGTGATCTTACTGCTCGG
>JAGNNB010000108.1 GCA_017990865.1 Lysobacteraceae bacterium | reverse complement strand
TGTTCATGATCGCCCCGTTCCCCGATTGGGGGTTCGATGAGGATTACCTCAAGGCTCGCATCGCCAAATGGGAGCGCATCCCGCGTTGGCGACATGCGCTCAACCCGCTGCGATGGTTCGGATATCCCATCGCATGGCTGATGTCGTACGGGGTTCGGCGCAAACTCAAAAAAGCGTTCCTCAATGCGCTAATCGCATAGCGCGATTGCGGCGGAAGTCCGCAACCGGGGCTGTTGCGAATGTCGTTCGGAATGTCGGTCTCTGCTATGCGTGTAGCAGGGCTAGCATTCGGTTTGGCGCGCGCTATTGTTGAAGCGATGTTGCGGTGCTCTTAAACGGATTGCAGGTAAGTTCGAGTGTGCGAGCGAACCGAGCCGACAGTTGCGCGCTGGCGTATGCTGTCGCCTATGGCTTGGTACGCGATCAGAACCGTTTATGCTCTCGGTACGAATGCCGAGGGCGCCCACGTTTTCGAAGAGCGAGTCGTCGCTTTCGAAGCACCCGATTGGGATCGCGCGCATTCGAAAGCGAAAGAAGAATCCGCCGCCTATGCCGCTGCGTTGGGAGCCGAGCCGCATCCCGATCGGGTCGGCTATGAGCAAGACGGTAGCGCACTGATCGACGGCTATGAGCTCTGGTCGATCCTCATGACATCCCATTTGCGGCTCGACGAGTTTTACGTGGCTCGCTATTCCGCTTACGAATGACATAGGACTACGGCACAACAGTGTCATTGTGCAGGAGGCGATGCCCTGTCCGGTATCGACCCGCTATGATTGATCACACGAAAACCGTAGAGACCGCCTAGCTCGGCGCGGGTTTGGTGAAAGAACGTCGGCTTGAGCGATTTTCTACTGATCCAACTCGATCCGCTCGCGATATTGAATCAATTGACAGGTGCGGTCGCGCACA
The DNA here is from genome assembly GCA_017990865.1 of Lysobacteraceae bacterium. GTDB lineage: Bacteria > Pseudomonadota > Gammaproteobacteria > Xanthomonadales > Xanthomonadaceae > Lysobacter_I. The sequence goes on along the minus strand of JAGNNB010000108.1, from coordinate 7,898 downwards.
ATGGCGGTGCCCATGCTGCTCACCTCGACCGGTCCCAGCGTGCCCGAATAGCCGTACAGCGACTTCGACTACCACAGTTTTTCTTCCGCAGCCATAAAGGATAGCCAAGCGCGTTGAGAGGCTTTGAGCGTATTCCGCTCATCGAGCGTCAACACCGCCATCAGCTTTTTGTACTCGGCGTTGAGTTCCTTGTCCCATGCGGCATACGCCGTTCCCTGCGCTTCCCGAATCGCGAGCGTCACGCCTTCGGCTTTTTCGAGCTCCTGATCGAAGCGAACATCGATCGAGTGCGCCTTGCCCGTAGCGCAGAAAGGATCGGCTGCCCAAGCGGGCGCGGATGCCGAAAGGACGAGAAGAGCGAGCAAAAACCGCATGAAATCTCCATAATATTTCTGTCTGTGTTGTGCTATCGCATCGCGAGAGAGCGACGCGATACTAGCGCGGCGCAGACGCGCGGCGAATATTGCGATGCGCGACCGATTCGGACGGGCGGTGATCCATCCGGATGATCTCAACCGAAAAGTTGCTGCCAATAATAGCCGTATCCCCATTCTTTACTCCCGCAAGAGCGATTGAGATACGACTTTTCGTCGGTGCGAAGCTCGCTCATACACGCGAAGCTAAAATTCGCGCTGCGGAAGATATGGCCGAATGATTCTTCGATTCGTATGTTCGTTACCTCGAATTCGACGGTCATCGAAGCGCGCAAAAAAGCATCGAAAGGAATGCCGTGGGCTTGGGCTTCTTTCATCAGCCAAGCGCGATAGCGATCGCCCGTACGCATTTCCGGGTGGCGAACACCGTCTATCGAGGCGGTGCCTTCCAAAAAGTCGAAAACCGCAACGCCGCTCTTTTTATCGGCAAAGACCGCAAGGTCGATGCCTCCCGGGGTATCCAAGAATCTCTGGGGAAACATGTTCGCGAAATGCTGGATGACTTTTCTACGCATGGCATATGGAAAGCATATCGTTCGCGAGGAGGAGCAAAAAAGCCGGAAGTGTCGCGCTGCGCTTCGTATCGCATCCGGCGCTGAGTAAAACGTCTTGTCGTGCAGCGGCGGACGCGATTGCGCAGAGCATGCGCAAGATCATGACGCAATGCGGCATGGGGCGGAAGGGCGCAATCAATTCCTGCCTCGATACCGTAGCGATAAAGGTCTCTGGTGCGACGCCTGCCCTACGCCCGAAACGAAAACGGGCGCCGAAGCGCCCGTCGTCGTATCGCATCGCGGGAGCGCCGCGGCGATCAGTAGCGGTAATGCTCCGGCTTGTACGGGCCGCTCAGCGGCACGCCGAGGTAGGCGGCTTGGTCGTGGGTCAGGGTGGTCAGTTTCACGCCGATCTTTTCCAGGTGCAGGCGCGCGACTTCCTCGTCCAGTTTCTTCGGCAGGATGTAGACCTTCGGCGAGTAGAAATCCTTGTTCGCCCACAGGTCGACCTGCGCGAGTGTCTGGTTCGAGAACGAGTTCGACATCACGAAGCTGGGGTGGCCGGTGGCGCAGCCGAGGTTGACGAGGCGGCCTTCGGCGAGCAGGAACATTTCGCGGCCGTTCGGCAGTTTGTACTTGTCGACCTGCGGCTTGATGTTGATCTTCTCGGCGCCGCTGGCGTTCAAGCGATCGACCTGGATTTCGTTGTCGAAGTGGCCGATGTTGCAGACGATGGCCTGATCCTTCATGCCGAGCATGTGATCGTAGGTGATGACGTCTTTGTTGCCGGTGGTGGTGACGTAGATGTCGGCGATGCCGAGGGTGTCTTCGACCGTCTTCACTTCGTAACCTTCCATCGCCGCCTGCAGCGCGCAGATCGGGTCGATCTCGGTGACGACGACGCGGGCGCCGTAGGCGCGCAGCGAGTGCGCCGAGCCCTTGCCGACGTCGCCGTAACCGCAGACGACGGCGACCTTGCCGGCCAGCATCACGTCCATCGCGCGCTTGAGGCCGTCGGCCAGCGATTCGCGGCAGCCGTAGAGGTTGTCGAACTTCGACTTGGTGACCGAGTCGTTGACGTTGATGGCCGGGACCAGCAGCTTGCCGGCTTCGGCGAGCTGATACAGACGATGCACGCCGGTGGTGGTTTCTTCGGACACGCCCTTCCAATCCTTGACCACGGTGGTCCAGAAACCGGGGCGCTCCTTGGCGACGCGCTTGAGCAGGTTCTTGATGATCTGCTCTTCGTGCGAGGACGCGGGTTCGTCGACCCACTTCGAGCCCTGTTCCAGCTCGTAGCCTTTGTGGATCAACAGGGTGACGTCGCCGCCGTCGTCGACGACCAGTTCCGGGCCCAAGTACTTGTTGGACGCGTCGCCGGGGAAGGTCACGGCGTCGAGGGTGCAGTCCCAATACTCTTCCAGCGTCTCGCCCTTCCACGCGAACACCGGGGTGCCGGTGGCGGCGATGGCGGCGGCGGCGTGGTCCTGGGTCGAGAAGATGTTGCACGAGGCCCAGCGCACGTCGGCGCCGATGTCGTTCAGGGTCTCGATCAGCACCGCGGTCTGGATGGTCATGTGCAGCGAGCCGGTGACGCGCACGCCCTTGAGCGGCTTGGTCGCGGCGTATTTCTTGCGGATCGACATCAGGCCGGGCATTTCGTGCTCGGCGATTTCGATTTCCTTGCGGCCCCAGTCGGCGAGCGAGATGTCCGCGACCTTGTAATCGTGTTTCGTATCGATGAGAGCGGGGTTGACGACAGCAGCGTTCATAAAACTTCTCCGTTGGATCGCGATCTCCGCCGCTTGGGCGGTATCGACGTGAACGGGCGCGGTTGCGTAGGTGCATCGCCGAGCCTGGCCGTCGGATGCCCCGCAAGCGGGGCCGACGCGACGCGCCATCGAAATGGGGTCGCGAGACGGTCGCAGCGCCCCTCGGCGGGGCAGAGACCCGTCGAACGCCCGGCTGAGACAGGGGGCCCGAAGGGGGCCGCATTGTATCGCTTTCTCCGGATGGAAAGATGAAGCGCAGGCGCTCATGGCCGCAGGCTAGAGGCGATTGCGTTAGCTCCCCAGCGTATTCCCGGAGAGAAGCACCATGGCACGGGCACGAAAACGAAGCGGGACCGCCGACGACCCTTGGGCTTTCGAGATACAGGCCGGTCTTGGGCGCAAGAAGACCGCACGCTTGGCGCCGCCGACGCCCGGCATGCCGGAGCGCCGCCGCCTGCGGGTTTACGCGCAGGACCCGGCCCTGAGTTGCGACGACGGCGCGATCTATACCGTTTCCATCCCGTACGAGCCCCTGCGCCCGGGCCCTGAAGGCGCCTTGCTGGTGGTCGAGTCGCTGCCCGCGGAACAAGTTTCGCCCGCATTGACCCGCACCGCCGCACGACGCCGCTCCGCGCCGAAACTCGCGACGCCCGTGGACCTGGACGCACCGGCGTTGTTGATGGAACAAGGCTTGCCGCCGAGCAGCACGAACCGGCCGTTCATGCAGCAAATGGTCTATGCGGTGTGCATGGAAACCTACGAATGCTTCGTCCGCGCGCTCGGCCGCGACCCCGGCTTCGGGCCGCTGGGCGGCGAAGGCGCACGCGATGGGCGGCTGCGGGTGCAGGCGATGGCGTTCAAAGAGGCGAACGCTTTCTACGATCGGGAGAACGGCGCGCTCATGATCGGGTACGAATTCGCGGGCGCCTATGCGAAACGAAGAGGACAGCCCGGATCGGAGGTCTACATCGCGATGTCTCGCGATGTGGTGGCTCATGAAATGACGCATGCGATGTTGGACAGCCTGCGACCGAATTTTCTGCGACCGACGCATGTCGATGTCGGCGCTTTGCATGAAGGCTTCGCGGATTTGGTCGCGTTGCTGATGCGATTCGCCCAGCAAGAAGTGGTGGAGCGCGCGATCGCCAGCACGCAGGGAAGCTTGTTGGACAATCGTCTGATGGAAATCGGGAGGCAGTTCGGATTCGATTTGATCGATGGGAAAAATGCACTGCGCAGTGCCGCCGCTGCGGATCCGTACTACAAACGTCTGCCCGACGACCGCCGCTACGCCCGCAATACCGAGGAACATGATCTCGGCGCGGTCTTCCTGTCGGCGATGTTCGATGCGTTTTGCACGGGATTCGAGCGCGCCACGGGAACGGTGCGGCGCGCGTTGATCGCCGAACACGGTCGTCTGCCGCACGAAGGCGTGGTGTGGCTGGCGAAGGAGGCGGTCAAGATCGCCAAGCGGTTCCTGAATATCTCGATTCGCGCCATCGACTACTGTCCGCCTTTGCATTGCACCTTCGGTGAGTATCTGCGCGCGCTGCTGACCGCCGATCGCGACGTGACCGGCGAGGAAGGCGTGCCTTATCGCGAAATCGTGATCGGTTCGTTCCGACGTTTCGGTATCACCGTGCCCGACGTGCCGACGCTGAGCGAAGACAGTTTGCTTTGGAAGTCGCCGCTGAGCGGCAGCATCGTGATCCCCGAGTTGCGATTCCGCACGCTCGGCTTGGATTTCCGCAACGGTCGCTGCGATTGGCCGGACGACGATAACGGCGCGGCGGTTCGCCGCGCGGCGCAAGCGCTCGGACGCACGATCTGCACGCCGCGCTATGCGCACGACTTCGGCCTCGCCGCCCCCGATTCGCGTACGCATGCGCCGACGATTCTGTCGCTGCGCACGCTGCGGCGCATTTCGCCCAAAGACGAGGTCACATTCGACCTGGTGGCCGAAGTAGTGCAGCAGCGACGCGTCGCCGAAGGCTGGTTTCTCGGCGGATCGACCATCGTGATTTCGTCCGAAGGCGAAGTCCGCTACGCCATCGCGAAACACGTCGACAGCGTGCGCCGTCTGGACGCGCAGCGGCGCTGGCTCAAGCGACAGCCGAAAGACGTACGCGACGCGGCCTGGGACGCCGATTCGCTCGCATCGATGGGATTGATCGCCGCACAGCATCGGCGGCGGATGAAAGCGACGCGCTAAGAGCTTGTTTAAAATCGTCGCGAGCGACGGGGATTTCGCGCCGCCCGCAGCGCAGAAAGCGCAGTGTACGTGGAGGTACATGAGCATTTCGAGCAGCGGACGGCGCGAAAGCACCGAGCGCAGCAGATTTTAAACAGGCTCTAAGGCTTTCGACGCTCGCTCGTCCGAAACTCACTTGCCTACGGCACTAACGATCACGGCATCGTCGTTCGCCGAAGATGCCTCCGCGCGTTCTCGTGCTTCGTTCACGAGCCCGAGCAGATAGCGATGCCATTCGCGTTCGATGCGCTCGACCGGGCCGATGCGCTTCTCGAAATTCGCCAGCGTGCCGCCCTCGGCGATCAGGCGTTTGTATGCGTCGGCGTAACGCCCGCTGTCGTAGTGGAAGAGGAAGTGGGTGAGACTCCAATACTGCACATAGTATTGATTCACTCGCCCGGCCATCGGCGGCATGCCCTCGCCGGTCAACAGTGCCTCCAGCGGTACCCAGCGCCCCTGCGCGATATCCACGTTCACGTCTTCGTCGAGCGGAAACGAGGCCAACCACCAGATCGGATAGGTGTCCGGATCGATCTCGCCCAAACGCAATTCGCCGTTCGCGAACCGGCTGGTGCCGAAGTAGGTGCCGAGACCTTCATCGATCCACGGCGCTTTCTTGAAATGTGCGATCTCGGCGTTCAGTTGATGCGTCGCCTCGTGCACCATCCAGTGATAAGGATTCGGCGCGCCATCGACGTAGTAGGCGTGGCACATGGGCGTGAGGTAATAGGCTTCGGCCCAGGGCAGGCTGGGGTTGTAGCGCTGAAATTGCGCGCGATCGCGATACAGCGTGAGTTTCAGTTTTTTGGATCGTCCCTCAAGCGCCTGCTTCGGTAATTGTTCTCGAAAGAACTCGACGTATCGATCGTGCAGGCTTTCGATCGCGCCGGCCACTTGTTCGGTCTTCGCCGCGTCGGCGGTGGTGATGATGCGATAGCGGGCGCTGTGGTGAATGCGCGCGTTCGGCGGCGGTGGCGGTTGGCCGCGTTTGCGCGCGGCGACCCGTGCATCGACGAGTGCATTTTGTGACGCGGCGCGCGCGCGATAGGACTCCAGCCACCATGCGCGCCAGAACAGGAAGGCGACGATGGCCGCCGCGATCGCGACTATCCAAAGCAGCGATTTGTATTTCGCGAGCGCGGCGAGGTTCATGCGACGAAGGCCCGAGGTCCGTTCGCATCAGAGCATAGGCGCCGAGGCGAAAACAAGCGAGGCGCCCGTAGGCGCCTCGCTCGATCGACGTGTCGGGTTCGGCATGCGCGATCGGCCGCGCACGCCGAGTGCATCATTTACGCAATTTGCCGGCCTTGCGATGATTGCGGAAGGCGGCGGGCATCGTGTCGGGGTTGCCCGAATAACGCCATGCCGTCGGGGCGCTGTCGGGCAGCGCGATCGTGGGCATGCCCTTCGTTCCGAGCCCGTCGTTGACCTGCTTCAACGCACCGTCGCGCAGACCGCCGAAACGCGTTTCCAAATCCTCGAGCCGGCGCTGCAGCACGTCGGTGTACGCAATCAGCGTGTCCGCCGGTTTGCCTTCGTAACCGATCAGGCCGCCGTACAGATTGTCCATATGCTCGCGCAGACGCTCTTCGCCGGTGATTGCGCCGCCTTCCTTGGTCGCGACGATTTCCTTGCGCAGGGTATCGGCGTCGGCGGACAGCGCCGTCAAGCGTTCGCGCAGAGGATCGTTCGCCGGCAATTTGGCGGCGGCCGCATCGGCACCGCCGCGCACGGCCTGGATTTTGGCGACCAGATCGCTCATCCGGCCGAACATCGCGTGCACGCGCATCGTCGCGTCGTAGTTGGCTTTGCGTTCCTCGGCGGAGAACTTCGCGCGGCGATCCAAACCGACCATGATCTTGTCTTCGTAAACGCGATCGCCCTTGGTCATGCGCACGGTGTAGGTACCCGGGGGCACACGCGGACCGCGAATGCTGTTGCCGGCGATCGTCGCGGCCGGCGGCACCACCGGCGGTTTCGCGTTCATCGACCACGCCACGCGGTTGATGCCGCGACGTTTGCTCGCCGGCAACGTCTCTACCACGTTGCCGCGCTCGTCGATCACTTCCAACTTCAACTTGCCGAACAGGTGACGGGTTTTTTGGTAGTAGGTGACGATCACGTCGTTCGACGCGCTTTGGCCGGCATAACTGGCGCCGCCTTCGGACCAACCGGCGAAGGCGTCGGTGCGCTGTTGCCGCGGGCGCGAGGGCAGGAACGCCGCGTCCTGGCGCAGCACGTCGGCGGAGAGCGCGCGCAGCGGCGTGAGATCGTCGACGATCCAAATGCCGCGGCCGTGCGTGGCCAGCACCAGATCGTGATCGCGCGGCTGCACCACGACATCGCGCACCGCGACCGCCGGAAAATCGCCGCCTTCGAATTGCGCCCACGTCGCGCCGTCGTCGAGCGAGATCCACAGGCCGAACTCGGTGCCGGCGTACAACAAACCGGGACGAGTCGGGTCTTCGCGCAGCACATGCGCATAACCGCGCAAGCCCTTTGCTTGTTGCGGCGTCACCAACGGCGTCCATTTCGCGCCGTAGCCGCTCACCTTGTACAGCATGGGCCCCATCTCGCCGTAGGTGTGGCGATCGAACGCGACGTAAGCGGTGCCGGCCTCGTGCGGGCTGGCATCGACGTACGACACCCACGAGTTCGCCGGCGCCTTCGCGCCCGCCACCACGTTCTTCCAACTCTTGCCGCCGTCGCGCGTGACCTGCACGTTACCGTCGTCGGTGCCGACCCAAATCACGTTGCCGTCGCGCGGCGATTCGCTGATCGAATAGATCGTGGTATGCATTTCCGCCGCGGAATTGTCCACGGTAATGCCGCCGGATTGCTCCTGCTGCTGCTTCTTCGGGTCGTTGGTGGTCAGATCGGGCGAAATGCGGTCCCAGGTCTGGCCTTGGTTGCGGGTCCGGAACAGATACTGCGCGCCGATGTAGAG
>JAGNNB010000106.1 GCA_017990865.1 Lysobacteraceae bacterium | reverse complement strand
GCGTTGGGGGCGGCGGCAATGCATTGGGTGTCGTTTCGGTGGCGTACGCCGCCGTCGCCGCGCCGCTACCGATCAGCGTCGCGGCGATGGCCGCGCCGAAACGCCCGACCTTGCGCGGCGCCGGCGCGCGATAGGACACGCAGATCGGCCCGGTGGCGGTGGCCAGCAATGCGCGGCGCTCGTCCTCGCTCAGCGCATCCAGCTGATGCACTTGCTTATCGCAGCGGTTGCAGTGCCCATCGATGGCGCGCTGCTCATCCTGGCTCAGCGGGCAAGGGGTGTCGATACGCGGGAAACGGGACATCGTCGGCTCCTGTCGCTCGGAGGAAGGCAACGGCGGGGAAGAGGCCTCAGTCTGCGATCTTCTCGCCGCAGCCGCAATACGACCTTTTCGGAAGCGGTTCGGAATCTTTCGGGAAAACGAACGCCTCGCTTTGCGCGCAGCGCAGGGAAAACGGCCCGGAAGCCTTCTGGAGCGTCATCTCCTCCCCTTGCGCGCAGCGCAGGGGGAGGTCGGGAGGGGGTGAGGAAAGGGCGAGATTCGACCGCCTCGCCGCGACCGATCGACCACAAGCCGAACTCGGCTATTCCTCGGCCAGTTTCTTGTGCATGCGCACGAAATCCTTTCGATACTGTTTCGCCAGCTTGAGCTTTTGCGCGCCGCTGAGAATTTTGCCGGACACCTGGAAGAAGCCTTTTTCTTCCTCGCGCAAATGGTGATGCACTTCTTTCGAGAGTTTTCGCGCCTTCGCCATCCAACCGCGATCCGAAAGCTTCGTTTCCTGCATCTTCTCGATGAGTTCGTCGATTTCGTGGTGCTCCGCGAGCGCATGGCGCGACACCATCAGTCCCATGTCGTGCATCAGAATCGGGACGTACAAATACCGCTCCTCGGCCGCGGCGTGCGCGGCCAACTCGATCCGCAACCCGGTGAATAGATCTTGACGCTCTTGCGTTCCCGACTTCGACCTCAGCAGTTTTCTGCACAACGAACGTTGCCGTTCGTGGCTTTCGCGCAGAGCGTCGTAGATGGTTTCGGGCATGTCGGTGGTTCCTCGTCAAAGGGTGCGTTTATGGCAGCGTCCGAAGTTTCGGTTCGCGCGACCAGAGTCTAGCACCGGCGCTTTTCAGAAAACCGGCCGTGTCGGCCGCGGCCAAAACGCCGCGATCCTCGGCGATGCCCGCGGCTTTCAAAAGTGCGCGCGCGCCATCGTCGACGGCGATCGCTTTCAAATGCCCGAACGCATCACGCACGAAATCGATGGCCGCCGCTTCTTTGCCGAGTGTTTTGGCGGAAGCCGGCGACAGCACCAATGCGACGGCATCGAACAACACCGACGGCGTGCCCGCGAGTTGTCCGTCGACCGAAATCGGCTTGCCGTCGGACAAACGAACGCCATCGATCTTCGGGGCAACGATCTTCACCGCCGCGCCCGCTTTTTCGATCGCGTTGCGCAACGCTTTCACCGTCTTCGCATCGGAACCCTCGTCGATCAAGATCGCGATCGTACGGCCCAGCAGCTTCGGCGGATATTTGTCGATCAGACGCAATGCCGGCGAGCTGTCGAGATCGAGCACGGGCACGATCGGCGGGGCGGCATGCGGCGGCTCCGACATCCCGAGACCGGCGGCGACGCGAAGCCCCAGCGCATCGTCAATCGTCCGCAAATGCGCGACGACCGTGCGTCGGATCTGCGGCATCTCCACTTTCGATAGCTCGAGCACGAACGCGAAGACGATATGCGCCTGCTCGATCTCGCTTTGACTGCGATAGAACATGCGCGCCTGACTGTAGTGATCGGCGAAACTCGGGCTGCGCTCGCGCGTTTTCGGGCCGCTCAGGTCTTTCGGATACGTCCGAAAACCGGCGTTGGTTTCGCGCGGACTGTCCGACGAAAGCGTATTGGGCTCGTAGTTCACCCGACCTTTCTGTGCGCCCATCTGCATATGTCCGTCGCGCTGCAGATTCGCGAACGGGCATTTCGGTGCGTTGATCGGGAGTTGATGGAAATTCGGGCCGCCGAGCCGCGATAGCTGCGTGTCCAAGTAAGAGAACAGACGCCCCTGCAACAGCGGGTCGTCGCTGAAGTCGATGCCGGGCACGAGGTTGGCGGGGCAGAATGCGACCTGTTCGGTCTCGGCGAAAAAATTATCCGGCCAGCGATCGAGCACCATCCGGCCGATCACCGTCAACGGCACCAGTTCCTCCGGTATGAGCTTCGTAGGATCGAGATGATCGAAAGGCCATTCGGCGGCATCCGCGTCCGTGAACAATTGCACCGCGAGTTCCCATTCGGGGAAATCGCCGCGCGAGATCGCTTCGAACAAATCGCGACGATGGAAATCGGAGTCCGCGCCCGCGATCTTCACCGCTTCGTCCCAAACCGTGGATTGAAGCCCCAGTTTGGGACGCCAATGGAATTTCACGAAGGTGCTGTCTCCGGCGGCGTTCACCAGCCGGAAACTGTGCACGCCGAAACCCTCGATCATCCGCAGAGAACGCGGCAGGGTGCGGTCGCTCATCGCCCACAGCACCATGTGCAGCGCTTCGGGCATCAGCGAAATGAAATCCCAGAATGTATCGTGCGCGCTCGCCGCTTGAGGAAACCCGCGGTCGGGCTCCATTTTCACGGAATGTATGAGATCCGGAAACTTGATGGCGTCCTGGATGAAGAACACGGGAATATTGTTGCCGACCAAATCCCAGTTGCCCTGCTGCGTGTAGAACTTCACGGCGAAACCGCGAACGTCGCGCGGAGTGTCGACCGATCCTGCGCCGCCTGCGACGGTCGAAAAGCGGCAAAACACCGGAGTTCGAACGCCGACATCGGTCAGTACGTTCGCGGTCGTGTGGTTTTTCAGCGATTTGGTCAGTTCGAAATAGCCGTGCGCACCCGTGCCGCGGGCGTGAACGATCCGTTCCGGAATCCGTTCATGATCGAAATGCGTGATTTTTTCCCGGAGAACGAAGTCCTCCAGCAACGTGGGGCCGCGCACCATCGCGCGCAGCGAATTTTGATTGTCGCTAATCGCGATGCCTTGGTTGGTGGTCAAGACCGGATGCCCGGCCCCCGCGCGCTGGTGCAACTCGCCAGCGCTGCCGCTCGTGTGGTCTTCTGCTCGCACAATGCGGCTCGTCGTCGCTTTCGTTCGGATCTTCTTCGTCGCCATCGCAATCGCTCCTGGCTGAGTGAGGGTCGTTCGGAATCGCCGACAACCCGGGGTGAAGCACGACTTGCGCTTCAAGCGACGCGCATTTCGATCGCTCGCATTTCGATGGGTGACTCGCTAGCGCATCGATGTCGCGCACAGTAAAGGATCGCGATATATGCGCAAATCGCGAATGAATGACGGCCTAGCAGATGGATGAACGAACGCCCAATGCTCGCGACGCGGATGCATTCGCCGCGGGATCAGCAGAATTCGTCGATGCGTCGGTGCGATCTGTGAAGGCGCTGTTCCTTCTCGCATTCAGCGCTTACGTCACCTTCGCCAACATCCTTCGATGGCCGATGCGCCGCGCCCAGCGGGTGCCGATGTCGACCCAGCAGACGTAGGCGGCTTCGCCGGCGATTCGGTACAGGGTGCCGGGCGTCCAGCGCAGCGCGGGTTCGGCGGCGCACAGTTCGGCGCGCATGCCCAATTGCCGCGCGAACAGCGCGCAGCGGGCGAGGTGATAGCGATTGCTCAGCAGCGTCACCGGTTCGTCGGCGGCGCGATCGGCGAGCAGGCTGCGGGCGTTGCGCAAATTCTGCAGGGTGTCGCGCGAACGATGCTCCAAGCGCAACGGCGCGTCTTCGGCGACGCCGCGTTCGAGCAAGGCGGCGTGCGCGACTTGCGCTTCGCTGGGGTGGCCGTCGGCGCCGCCGCCCAGCAGCACGATCACTTGCGGCGGGCGTTCGCGCCACAAATGCGCGGCGCGCTCCAGACGCGCGGCGAAATCGGCGTCGATGCGGCCCTGCGGCGCGTGTTTGCCGAACAACAAGAGGCAGCGGCCATCGTCCGGCGCGCACGGCGCACGGCGCGCGGTGCGCGCGACGTGCACGAAATAGCCCACATACACCAGCCCCGCGGACAACACGCAGGCACCGCCCGCGACGAGGCCGGCATGCAGCACGTCGGGGTCGAACAATAGACGGAGTCGATGATCGATCCGGCTCATGCGCGCGTCGAAAGCGACGCCGTGCGGCGATACGTCGCGCGCACGGCGGACGGCCTCAGTTTTCCATCGCCGACAATTGCATGTTGGTGCCCATGTCGTTGGCGATATTGCTGATCCAGCCGAGATAATTCGGATGGATGAATTTCTTGCCCCTCTTCTCGCGATAGCTGAGATTCACGCTGTCGACGTAGACGATGCGCACCGAGGTCGCATCCCAACTGACGCGAATCTTCGCGACGTGGTCGCGCAGGTTCAAGGTGGAGTCGATCTCGCCTTCGCGCTCCGCGGAGATCGTCCAACCGCGCCCGATCAGTGCGCGTTTGATGTCCTTGACCGCTTTGCCCTGCGACAAACCCGCGGGGATCGCGACCGGCGCCGGATCGACCAAAGGCGCCTGCCGCGCCTGAACGGCGCCGCTGAACGCGATGAGGGAAAGGACGGACAAAACGATGGCGGAAAAACGCATGAAGCCCCCTAAGACGGTCGAAAGAATGAATGCGCGGTCGAAAAGCCACGAAATCGCGGCCCGCACGGCGGCGACAGCATAGCGCGACTGGCCCGAAAACTGCGGCGGAGGCTATAATTCGCGACGACTTTCAATTCACAGGCGACGCGTGCCTTCCGCCACGATGTGCGTTTCACAGGCGACGCCTCTGGCGATCACCGCCTACACCGCGACCACCGCCCTCGGCCATGGCCGCGATGCGCAGTACGCCGCCTTGCGCGCGCGCCGCAGCGGTCTGCGTCGTAACGATTTCGGCGAAGGCGCGGTTGCGGCGGCGGCCCTGGACACCTGGATCGGTCGGGTGGACGGGGTCGAAGACGTATGTTTGCCCGAATCGCTCGCCGACATCGATTGCCGCAATAATCGGCTCGCGTGGTTGGCGCTGCAGCAAGACGGCTTGTTCGAGGCTGCGCAAGCGTTGCGCGCGCGCTACGGCGCCGAACGCGTGGCGATCGTCATCGGCACGTCCACGTCCAGCATCGGCTGCAGCGAAGAGGCCTACACGCGCTTCGAACGCGATGCCGACGACGCGCTGGTCTTTCCCGCCGATCTGCGCCGTCCGTTGCTGCACACGCCGCATTCGTTGGGGCATTTCCTGCAGCGCGCCACCGGCCTGCGCGGGCCGTGCGTCACCGTCGCCACGGCCTGTTCGTCCAGCGCGAAAGTGTTCGCGCAAGCGGCGCGCGCGATTCGCGCCGGCCTGGCCGATGCGGCCTTGGTCGGCGGCATCGACACGTTATGCGGCAGCGTGCTGTTCGGCTTCAACGCGCTGGGCTTGGTGTCGCAGCGCCCGTGTTTGCCGTTCGACGCGCGTCGCGACGGTCTGTCGCTCGGCGAAGCCGGCGGTTACGCGATTCTCGAGCGCATCGATGCCGTCGAATCCGCGAACGCGCGTTTGCGCCTGTGCGGTTACGGCGAAAGCAGCGACGCGCACCACATGTCCACGCCGCATCCGGAAGGGTTGGGCGCGCGCAATGCGATGGAAGAAGCGATCGCGCGCGCCGGCATCGCGCCCGCCGATGTGGGCTATCTGAATCTGCACGGCACCGCGACGCCCGCGAACGACACAGTGGAAGCGCTCGCGGTCTCGGGCGTGTTCGCCGAACATCCCGCGCTGCACGCGAGTTCCACCAAAGGCTGGACCGGGCACACGCTCGGCGCCGCCGGCATCGTCGAATCGGTGTTCGCCTTGCTCGCGTTGGAACGCGGCTTGTTGCCGGGCATGCTCGGCAGCGAACAATACGACCCCGCCTGCGGCCCGCAGATCCGTTTCGATAACGCCGAGGGCGAGATCCGCTACGCGATGAACAATTCCTTCGGCTTCGGCGGCAATAACTGCTCGCTGGTGTTCGGTCGCGCATGAACATGCCCTCCACAAGCGCGACGCTTTCCGCCCGAATCGAAGGCATCGCGTTCTGGGCGAACGGTCTGCCCTCGTGGCGCGACGCTCAAGCGTTCGTCCTCGACGGCACGCTGCCGGAAAACGCCGCGACCAAACCGTCGCCGCAATTGCTGCCGGCGAACGAACGTCGACGCGCGCCGGAATCGGTCGCGGTGGCGCTGGATGTCGCGTCGGCCGCATGCGCGATGGCGAATCGCGATCCGTCGACGTTGCCGTCGGTGTTCGCGTCCACGCACGGCGATCTGTCGATCACCGATTACATGTGCGCGACGCTCGCCGACGATCCGCGCGCGGTATCGCCGACCAAATTCCACAATTCCGTGCACAACGCCGCCGCCGGGTACTGGACGATCGGCGCCGGCTGCATGCGCGCGGCGACCGCGATCAGCGCGTACGACGCCAGTTTCGCCGAAGGTTTGATCGAAGCGATGGCGCAGTTGAACGACGGCGCGGAGGCGGTGCTGTTGGTGGGTTACGACACCGGCGCCACCGGCCCGCTGCGCTCGGTGCATGCCTGCACGGGCTTGCTCGGCGGCGCGTTGGTGCTGTCGCGTGCGGACACGTCGACGCCGGGGCCGCGGGTCATCGCGACGCTGTGCGACGGCGAAGCGTCGGCGCCCGGCCCGCTCGGCCGCCACGCGGGCGGCAACGCGATGGCGCCGATGTTGCCGGTGTTCGATGCGCTGGCCGCGCGCGCCTTGTCCGCGACGCTGCACGCCGGTTCGGGCCGCGTATTGATGTTGGATTTCGCGTATGACTGAAACCGCTGCTGTTTTCGATCGCCCCGAACTCGATCCGTCGCCGCTCGACGCGCCCGCGTTCGACCGGCACAACGTCGTGATCGTGATTCCGGCGCTGAACGAAGCGCTGCGCATCCGCGACGTGGTGGAAGGCGCGTTGGCCGAATGCGACCGCGTGATCGTGATCGACGACGGCTCCGACGACGGCACCGCCGAGAAGATCGCCGATCTGCCGGTGACATTGCTGCGCCACGCGCAGCGCATGGGCAAGGGCGCGAGTCTGCGCGACGGTTTCCGCGAAGCGCTGCGCATGGGCGCGGCCGCGGTGCTGACGATGGACGGCGACGGTCAGCATCTGGCGAGCGACGTTCCGCGTTTGATCGCCGCCGCCAACCGACACCCGAACTGCATCGCCATCGGTGCGCGTCTGCGCAAACGCGCGCAGCAGCCGACCTATCGCCGCCTCGCCAACGAATTCGGCGATTGGGGCATCGCCTGGGGCTGCGGCTATCGCATCGCCGATACGCAGAGCGGCCAACGCCTGTATCCGGCGCCGGTGGCGGCGCTCGACGACGTGCCCGGCGAAGACTTCGTGTTCGAAGCGCAGATTCTCATCACCGCCGCGCGAACGCTCGGCATGGGCGTGGTCTCGGTGCCGATCGAATCACGCTACGCCGGCGCCGATGCGGTGGAAAAATTCCGCAAGAGTCACTTCCGCCCGCTGCGCGATCTGTACCGCATCACCTCGCATGTGGTGGTGCAGGTGTGGAGCTTCGGCCATGTGGCGCGCGAATATCGCCGCACCCGCAGTATACCAGCGGTGATCGACGATCCGAGCGGCGAATTCGTCGCGCCGCGCCGCGACTGAGGACTCGAACAGCATGACCACGACCGCTACTTCCGCAAATGCCGTCGATACCGTCGACGTCGTCGTTCTCGGCGGTGGTTTGGCCGGTTTGTCGCTCGCGATCCAGCTCAAGCGCCGCGATCCGACGATCGCGGTGACGGTGCTGGAGCGTCGCGCGCATCCGGTGCCGGAAGCGGCGTTCAAGGTCGGCGAATCCACCGTCGAAATCGGCGCGCATTATTTCGCCAACGTGCTCGGCCTGCGCGAACATCTGGACACGCGGCAACTGCGCAAATTCGGGTTTCGCTTTTTCTTCAGCGACGGCCGTCGCGACATCGACCGCTGCACCGAACTGGGCGTGAGCGAAATTCTGCCGACGCCGTCGTGGCAGATCGATCGCGGTCGCTTCGAGAATTTCCTCGGCGAGGAAGCGCAAGGTTACGGCGTGCGCTTTCTCGATGGCGCGGTGGTGCGCGAACTCGACATGACCGACGGCAGCGCGCCGCATCGCGTCGGTTACGACCACGACGGCGCATCGCATCGCATCGAAGCGACCTGGGTGGTGGACGCCAGCGGCCGCGCGGGTTTGCTCAAGCGCAAATTCGCGTTGGCCGAAACCAGCGACCACGACGCGAACGCGGTGTGGTGGCGCGTGGACGGCACGATCGATCCGAATCTGTGGTCCGACGATGCCGATTGGCGCGCGCGCTGCACGCCGCCGGACCGTTGGCGCTCGACCAATCACATGTGCGGCGACGGTTATTGGTTCTGGCTGATTCCGCTGTCGTCCGGCGCGCATTCGCTGGGCATCGTCTGCGACGCGGCGACACATCCGCTGGAGACGATGAACACGCACGAGAAAGCGATGGCGTGGCTGCGCAAGCATCAGCCGCGCGTCGCCGACGCGTTGTCCGCGCCCGAGCACACGCTGCAGGACTTCGCCTTCTTCCGCAAATTCACCTACGACTGCAAACGCGTGTTCAGCGGCGACCGCTGGGCGTTGACCGGCGAAGCCGGCGTGTTTCTCGACCCGTTCTATTCGCCGGGCAGCGATTTCATCGCGATCTCGAACACCTTGATCTGCGATCTGATCGCCAAGGATCGCGAGAGTTCGCCGTTCGCGCCTTACGCCGAGATCTATCAGCAACTGTATTTCGGCTTCTACGAGAACACGATGACGCTGTATCGCGGGCAATACCCGCTGTTCGGCGATGCGCAGGTGATGCCGCTGAAAGT
>JAGNNB010000107.1 GCA_017990865.1 Lysobacteraceae bacterium | reverse complement strand
AAAAATGTATGGAAAAACGAATATCTCGACGACAATCCCATTACCAAAGAAATCTCCGAACTTCGCGATAATCTCGGCGATGACCGCAGTTCTCCGCGCTATATCAGGACAGTTCGCAGCGAGGGCTACCGAACGGTAGCCGCAGTCGTTTTTCCCAAGGATTATCGACCCCAGCGAAGGCGAGACCGCAGTTGGTTCGGCGGCAGCCCGTATGTCGGTCTCTCTGCGTTCGATGCGACCCATGCCGATGTCTTTTTCGGCCGCGAACGCATGTGCGAAAAAGTGCTGAAAGCGATGAGCGCCCAACTGGAAGGCGGCCGCTTCGTGTTGTTGCACGGCGCCAGCGGCAGTGGCAAGACCTCGCTGCTGAACGCGGGCGTGATCCCCAGGCTCACACAGCCGGGCTCTCGAGAAGACCTACGCGCATTGGCCGTGGCGCGATGCGACCTGGCTTCGGCGCAATCGAGCGACCCTCTAGGCGCACTGGCCGCGGCGCTGGCGACTTGGACACTCGGCGACCGTCCGGTTTTTCCACCACAACCGATCGAAAATCTCAAGGATTTATTGATCGATAAGCCGGAATCGATCGAGCGCATCATCAGCGAAGCCTTTCGACTCCATCCCGACCGCAAAGCCGCCGAACTCCCACTCGCGCACCTGCTGCTGGTGATCGACCACGGCGAGAAACTGGTCGATGCGACACCGGCCGATGACCGCACGCACGAATGCTTCTCGCGTGCGCTGACGGCCTTGTGCGGCTGCGAACGCACGTTGGCCATCATGATCGTCCGCGGCGATTTCTATCAGAAACTGCAAGACGCACTGCCCGAACTGATGGAACTCAAGGGTAGTCAGGGCCACATCGACGTCATGCGCCCCAGCCCGCGCGAGATCGAGGAAATGATCAGCGCTCCTGCCGAATGCGCAGGTCTCGATTTCGAACGCGATGCCGAGACCGGAGATGATCTGGACTATCGGCTCCGCGAGGATGCCCGCGGCAAACCCGACGTGTTGCCTCTACTCCAACACACGCTCAATCAACTGTACGAAAGCCGAGATCAGGAAAATAGCCTGCTCACTTTCTTCGCCTACAACGAAATGGGCGGTCTAGAAGGCGGCATCGCCCATCGCGCCGAGGAGGTATTCGCCGACTTGCCGCCGCTAGTGCAGAGCAGTCTCGACGACGTACTGTCGTTACTTTTAGTTGTCCAGCCCGACACCGGGGCAGTCAGCGGCAGCCATCCAGCGCTTGATGCGCTGGACGAAAACGCAAAAGCGTTGGTCTATGCTTTCATCGATGCACGATTGTTCGCGAGCGAACAAGACGACGAACGCCGGCCACGCTTCGGCGTCACGCACGAAGCGTTACTGCGCAGATGGCCACGAGCGGCAGATTGGAGCGAGAAGAACCAGCGGCTTTTGAAAGCGCGTGCCGAACTGGGTATTGCCACCAAGCGCTGGAACGAAAGCGGATGCCAAATCGACCATCTTTTGAACCCCGGCATCCCGCTGATCGAAGCTCTGGAGGTCTCTCGACGCAAGAATATCCGTTTAGAGAAGACGGAAATGGATTTCGTAGCACAATCCGATCGTCGGCGCACTTTGAATGCCAGGATCCGAAAAGCCGCCATCTCCGGACTTGTCGTTTTGAGCATTGCAGCGACTACGATGGCAATCCTAGCGATGAATTCCAGAGAAGAAGCTGAGCAACGGCGTGCTTTCGCCGTCAGATCTAACGCGCTCGTGATCGGCGAACTCGCCGACAGAGTAGATTCCACGGCAGACTCCGAACTCATAGAAAAAATGGCCTTGCTCGCCATCGAGTACTGCCAAGGCATTGATGCCGAAAATGCCAGCATCGACGAACTCATAAGTTGTTCCCGAGCCTACCGTAAGCTTGGAGAGGTGCAATTATCGCAATCAAAGTATGAAGAAGCATCGAGCAATATAGAAAAATCCGTCAAACTTTCTGAAAAGTCATTATCTAAAGAACCGACAGGAAAAAAAGCGTTGACCGAAGCAGGCGAAGCGAAATCCTGGCAAGGCACAGCCCGACGCCGCAAGGGCGATTTGGAAGGCGCAATATCCGCGTGGAAGGAATACCTTAAACACACAGAAGACCTCATTAAATATCATCCTGTCGACCCGGAAAGCCACCTCCAGATGTCGTACGCCATGACCAACATCGGTTTCGCGGAAAGCGAGCTTGGTCACTACAAAGCAGCGCTCGAAAACTTCTCTAAATCCAAGAGAATAAAAGAATCACCACAAGCCAAGAGGAAGAACAAAGAAAGCGATGACGCATACGAGTTGGCCGTCACCGCATCATTCATTTGTAGCATCTACGCGAAAACCGGCCTCCTGAATGACGCCCGTCGCTGCTACGTAGAATCGATAGACATATTAACAAGATTGCTGAAAAGCCACCCGAAGGCCAACGACTGGAAGCGTCAGCTTGCAAGCTTGCTGCAATTACAGGCGGCAGTGGAATTGGACCTCGGCAAGCCGGAGCAGGCCGAGACCACGATAGAAAAAGCCATTTATCACTACTGCCGGTTGACGCTCGAAGACGTAGAAAACGACGATTGGATGTATAACTTTGCGCATGCCCACTCATTGGCCGGAGACATTTCGATCGCAAAGAGCGATATTTATCTAGCGAAAGAGCATTTCCAATTGACTGAAAACTTCCTTTCCTTCAAAAAAAACATACCTCCATCATGGAAAAGATTGGTCGCCGTTGCACGCTTCAAATCTTCCAGATACGCGCAACAAATTCAGCGCGAAGATGAGATGAATAAAGCTATCGCTTTGCTTCAAGAAGCGCATCAACTTCAAGAAACAATGCCGACGAGACTTTCTTTGGCCGAAGCCATCGTATCGAAAGCGGAATATTTCAAGCAGTCCGGCAACGAAAAAAAAGCAATATCAGCAGCTACAGAGGCCTCATCGCTGCTTAAAATTGAAGAAAATCGGGAGCCCGAAAAAGGTCTAGCGGCTCTCTCTGCGCGCATTCAAATTATTTTCGGTGATCACGATACGGCGTGCGCTCTCGTAGCAAGCCAAACTCTTAAGGAATACAAAAACCACTACTTCTTAACGCCAACAGCAAAAGAAATCAATTGCATCTTGAAGTGATTCCATACTTGAAGTCATTTTCAATAGACAGATGAAGAGCTCGCGGCAGAATAGTCTCGTAGAACCACAGATTCTACACAACACCTAATTTCTAACTTGGAGCCCTAAAAAATGAGCAAGTCAAAGTTACTGCTGGAAAAAACAGATGAAAGTAAAATGGTTATTCAGCAAAAATTGAATGGTTTCATAAATTTTTCAAATTTCGATCTTTTTGCGGCAGACATACAACCGCCAGACAACGGTATCGTAACGGCATTCACTTCGCTCGCATTCCTAGTTCGCGACGAAGAGGCCGACATTAAGGATGTAAAATTCAACGATGATGAAATTATTTTCAAAACGGACCGTAGTGAACAATATTTGCATGTCAGCACAAAGATATTGACAGACCCACTTCTTTCGCAAATTCTCTTGTTTGGCGGGATTGCATTTAGTCGAGCAGATGTTGTGGATTCGGTTTTTGTCACCGATCAGTCCGGTAACACGGAGAAATTCAGCTCGTCAAGTGGGTTAGCCTTGAATGTTAAGAAAACGATCGACAAGGTCAAAAGGATCGATATCGTTTTCAAAATTCCAAGGCACTCTGAAGCATTCAGCTTTCATTTGCTCATTGTCGATCGACTCGGGAGAGAAGTCGATTTCTTAAGCGACCCGCAAGTGGGCAACGACCCCCCAAAAATACCTTAATAAAATATTGGCTTGAGGCTCGTCGTCTTGCGGGGCTAGTCTATGGTTAATCTTTACATTGTGGCGCCGCCTCTCGGCCAGTCCACCCGCCCATTCAATTTCTAACCTCACTTCATACACTCTACATTTGAAGCTGACTCTCAGGCGATCAGATAAGTCTATAGAACAGACCTGATTCGCCTTTGAATCTCTAAGAAAAACAGCGGATTAGCATTGGTAAGATTTCCGGAATGTTTCTTTTTCGGCTTTTCGACAGTCTCCACCCCGCCCCGTAGACATCCGCCTCGGGGCGGGGCGCCATCCTCTCGATGGCTTGCTGATCAGGGGTTCCTGTCATGACCGACACCACGCCTTCCGGGGCCGTCGCGACGCTTGTCGCGCTCGACGGCAACCGTACGA
This sequence comes from Lysobacteraceae bacterium, assembly GCA_017990865.1. Lineage (GTDB taxonomy): Bacteria > Pseudomonadota > Gammaproteobacteria > Xanthomonadales > Xanthomonadaceae > Lysobacter_I. The sequence continues at coordinate 4,668 of JAGNNB010000107.1, read as the reverse complement.
CCGTTTCTCTTTCGCCCGCCGACGCCGCCGCAGAGGGGCCGCTGGCGGCTCCGATGCCCGGGTCGGGTTCGCCCGTTCTTGCCGACGGCGCACCCGTACTGTCGTTCGAGTCCTCCCTCCCCGTAACGCTGCCTGCCGCGCCGCCGTCGGTACCCCCCGGATCCGGAGCCGATTCGCTCGCCCCCCCGTCCGACCCGCCCAAGAAACCGGCCAAAGGCAGCGTGTTCCTGCGCGCCGAGGTGCTGATCTTCCTGCGTCATCAGAAGTTGCTGAGTCAGCAGGACATGGCCGACGACTGCGAACGCCGGCACATCCGCTTGTCGATCGCGACGATCAAGCGCGCGGAGTTGGGCGAGGCGGTGCGCTATCGCACCGCGCGCGAGTTCTCGCGGTACTTCGGCGTGGCCGTCGAGTTGTTGCTGCGCGATCCACCGCAATGAGGGCGGCGACGGCACTTCGGTGGCCGTGCCGAACGCACGGCCACGACTCATGGAGGACAGACACGATGCGCGATCGGAACGATGCACTGGAGGCGGCGCACGAGACATTGATGCATATCGCCGCCGCTTGCGGGGTGGCGGCGAAACGGCTGCGGCACGGGCAGTCGCTGGAGGTAGATCTGGGGTTGGACGATGCGGAGCTCGCGCTGCTGGCGGAACGACAATGCGGGCTCGGCGACCGTTTGCGCAACGACGGCAAGACGACGCGAATGAACGCGGACGAGCTGCGCGATCTGCTGGTGTGGGAAGTGTTGCAGCTCACGCTGGTGCGCGCCACCGGACGACACTGCGGCCGCGAACCACTTGCGGAGGCGATCGCGCAGGCGCAGGCGGAGTTGCGCAGCGGTTTGCGACGATGACGCACTGCGGCGGGCGAAGAGTTGGCTCGCCGTAGAGCCGGAATCGTCGCTGTGTCGTCGTATCGGTGAAGGCTGGAAGCGCTTCTCAATAACCGAAACCTGATCATCCGACGCTTGGAACTTGCCAGGGAACTCCGTCGAAAGCGGGGTTCCGGCGTTCGCCGGAATGACGACGCCATCGCCTCGCGAGAGCTCCGCATGCTCGGGAAGGTTCTCGTTTGTCGCCGCCTGCGCGATACTCCTCGCATGACCGCCCTGCTCGCCGCCGCCGACCTCGCACCGCAACCGCTCGACCGCGCCACGGCGCTGCCGGCGCGCTACTACGCCGATCCGGCGACGGTGGCGTTGGATCGGCGGGCGATTTTCGATCGCGGCTGGCATTACGTGGCGCATGTCTGCCAGTTGCGCGAGGCGGGCGATCACGTCGTGGTCGATCTGGCCGGTTTGCCGGTGCTGGCGGTGCGCGGGGCGGACGGCGAGATTCGCGCGATGCACAACGTGTGTCGTCATCGCGCCGGGCCGTTGGCGCACTGCGACGGGCGCGGCGCGAAGGCGTTGCGCTGTCGTTATCACGGTTGGACCTACGCGCTGGACGGCACGCTGCGCACCGCGACCGAGATGGCCGATGCGATCGATTTCGATCCGTCGACGATTCGTCTGCCGCAGATGGCCGTGAGTATCTGGCAGGGCATGGTGTTCGCTGCGGTGGACGAAACGACGGCGCCTCCGTTCGAGGCCTTCGTCGCCGGCATCGATGCGCGCATCGGCGAGACGCGCGGGCTCGCGGACTACGGCCATCATCGTCGCGTCGCCTACGACGTGGCCTGCAACTGGAAGGTCTACATCGACAATTATCTCGAGGGCTATCACGTCCCGCATGTGCATCCGGCGTTGAATCGATTGCTCGACTACCGCAGTTACGTGACCGAAACCGCGGAGTGGTATTCCTTCCAGTTCAGCCCGCTGGAAAGCGCCAGCGACCTCTACGGCAACGGCGATGCGCTGTACTACTGGCTCTGGCCGAATACGATGCTAAATATCCTGCCGGGCCGGCTGCAGACCAATCGCGTGGTGCCGCTCGGCGCGGAACGTTGCCGCGTCGAATTCGATTTCTATTACGCAATCGACGACAGCGAAGCCGGCGAAGCGCGACGCGCCGCCGACATCGCCTTCAGCGATGAGGTGCAGAAAGAAGACCTGCTGATTTGCGAAGACGTGCAGCGCGGTCTCGCGTCCGGTTCGTATGTCGCGGGTCGCTTGAATCCACTGCGCGAGAACGCCGTGCATCATTTCCACGAATTGTTGCGCCGCGCGTATCGCGAGGCGTCGGTGTGACGAGAACCGTCGGCATCGCGGCGAGACGACTTCGCGCATGAGCGCCCGCCCGCTCGGTCTGTGGGCCGCGATCGCACTGGTCGCGGGCAATATGATCGGCAGCGGCGTGTTTTTGTTGCCCGCATCGTTGGCGCCTTACGGCGGTGTGAGTCTGTACGGTTGGGCGATCACGTTGGGCGGCGCGTTGTTGCTCGCCCTCACCTTCGCGCGTTTGGCCGGGCGCACATCGAACAGCGGCGGCCCGTACACGTACGCGCGCGAAGCTTTCGGCGACACCGTCGGCTTCGCCATCGCGTGGAGCTATTGGATTTCGATCTGGTGCGCGAACGCGGCGATCGCGGTGGCCTTCGCGGCCAGCATCGGCGCGCTGTTTCCGGGCCTCACCGCCACGCCGATCCGCGGTGCCGCGTGTGCGCTCGGGGCGCTGTGGGTGTGCGCGGCGGTGAACCTCGTCGGCGTGCGCGAAGCCGGACGCATGCAGATCATTACTACCGCCTTGAAAGTGGTGCCGCTGTTGTTGTTCGGCGGCGTGGCTGTGTGGTGGTTGGAGCCGTCGACGCTGCACGCGCCGCTGCCCGCGGCGGCGCAGGCCTCGGAATGGGCCGATGCGGTGCAGGCCACGGTCGCGTTGACGCTGTGGGCGTTTCTCGGTTTGGAGGCGGCGACGATTCCCTCCGGCGCGATCCAAGATGCCGAACGCACGGTACCGCGCGCCACCATGATCGGCACCTTGCTCGCAGGCGGCGCGACGATCCTTGCGTGCACCGTGGTCTTGGGTTTACTGCCCGCGGAGACGGCGGCGAATTCGCCTGCCCCGATGGCCGACGCGGCGCGCGCGTTGTGGGGCGACAAGGCGGGCGCGGCGATCGCGGCGGTCGCGGCGATTTCCTGCATCGGCGCGCTCAACGGTTGGGTGCTGCTGTCGGCGCAATTGCCGATGGCCGCAGCGCAGGATGGATTATTTCCGCAGGCCTTCGCGCGGCTCGACGACAACGATACGCCGCGCTTCGGCGTGATTCTCGGTGCCGCGCTCGCCAGCGCATTAGTCGTCGCGAACTACAGCGATTCGTTGGTGACGCTCTATACGTTCTCGATTTTGCTCTCCACCGCGGCGACGCTATTGCCTTACGTCGCCAGCACCGCGGCGTGGCTGCGGCTCGGTCGTCGCGGTCGCATCGTGGCGGCGCTCGCGCTGATTTACAGCGTGTACGCGCTGATCGGCACCGGCGTCGAGGCCCTGGCGTGGGCGGCGGTGTTGGTCGCGGCGGGGTTGCCGCTGCATCTTTGGTGGAAGCGCGGGAAGCGCGTGGACTATCGAAGTTGAAGACTTCGATCTAGTTTCTATCTCTTTGCGCCATCGCAATCGCTAATGCGTTTTGACGACTGAAAAGCGCTGCCGGTCATCTCCGCCCGTTATGCCAGCGAACGCTGGACTCGCTTCTCGACAACCGAAGGCTGTCCATACATCTCTTTAAATAAGCGCAAAAAAGCTGGGTTCCGGCGTTCGCCGGAATGACGGATCTAAGTCGCTCAAACCCGCTCGTACAGCGCTGCGCCCACCGGTTCGTCGGTGCGGCCGATCAGGCGGAATCGTTCGCTCATCGGCAGCAGTTCCTGCAAGGCATGGAACGCGGCGGTGCGCGAATCGGACACCAGCAAGATGCGCTCGACTTCGATTTCGTCGATTTCGGCACCCGCGTGCCCCAATGCGTGTTCGCAAATCTCTTCGCCGTTCATGCGGTCGTGGATCACGATGACGCGATCGCGCAAGCGCTCCCATTCGTGCGCAGGGAGGTCGTAGCGTTTCAGGAAGCGGTCGATGATCGCGTCCTCCAGCGCCTGTTGGTGACTGGCGCGCGACATGCGCAGGGCCATCTGCATCTGGTCGTCGTCCAACTCGGGCGAATCGGCCATGCGCGCGGCTTCGCGACGCATATCCGCTTCGGTCGGGCCGCCTTTGGCGAGGATAAAATCCATCTGTCGCGCATACAGATCGACGAACACCGATTCGAAATTCTCGGCGTCGAAGCGAAGATACGGCTCGTCGGCGGCGGTGCGCAGCAGTTCAGAGCGCGCGGCCATCGGCGTGAACGCGCCGTCGGCGATGATGCGGGTGCCGGTGCGGGTATTGCCCGGGTTGTGCGTGGGATTGGTGGTGACTGTGAGCGTGTGCCGCTCGTCGTTGTCGCTCACCAGACAAAATTCGAAAAACGGCGCGATCATCGCGTGATCGACCACGGTCGCGCCGCTGCCGTCTTCCGGATGCGCACCGGCCCAGAATTGCAGCGTGGGCATCTCCGGCACGCTGTAGCGACCGACTTCGCGGTAGCCCAGATCCTGTATCTCGGCGATCAGGCTTTCGATCCGCTCGGTGTGATGGAACGGCTCGTCCAGCGGTTTGAGCGTGATGCGCGCGGCCACGCCGGCCTGCCCGATCTGCGCCCATTTGGCGGCATCGCTGTTGGCGTAGCGTT
>JAGNNB010000105.1 GCA_017990865.1 Lysobacteraceae bacterium | reverse complement strand
TCGAAGAGCGCAACGAACTGCATATCGCGACACAGAAGGCATGCGGATTCGGTGGCGGTCATTCGCACGCCTCAATCGCAAGCGGGAGCATTCGAGCCTCGCGTCGCGTTCGGCGCAAGCGTGCGGGCCTGCATCAAGCGTTCTTGGCTCGTATCGTTAGCGGTTGCCGAAGCCGGATTCCGCATGCGCTCGATGGTACGGATCGAGGCGTTCGGATCGTAGCCGGCGCGGGCCATCAACGCGATCGCCGCGCGGTCGGATTCCAAAAGCGCCGGCGCATCGTTTTCGGGCGGCAGCTCGGGCGGAGTTTTCTGTCCGAGGTTTCCGAGCAGGACGAGCGCGCTTTGCCGGGCCAGTTGCCGCTCGACGCGCGCCTTGCTCTGCTCCAGCATGACCTGCGAGACGAGCGTCGCGATCACGAAGGCCATGTCGTCGCGACTGGGCGCGATGCTTTCGACGCCGGAGAACAGCATGAGTTTGCCGCCCGCAAGCGATGACGCATTCGCCCGGGAGTCTTCGGCGACGACGATTTCCCACTCCGTCCCTTGAGGCGGCGTACCGGCGTGCTTGGCGAGATCGCGCATCAGACACTGCGCCCGGTCGAACAAGGGGCCGGATTCGATCAGTGCGTATCTCGATTTCGATTCTTCGAACGCTTTCTTGGAGATGGCGTTGAGTTGTTGCGGGCTGATCGACTGCAAATTCCGACCCGCCAGACACGGCAAGACGGCGATCGAGAGGCATGCCATCAGCGCGAACCGGCTCCCGAGTGCGCCCGGTCGTCGCGAAGCGATTCGGCGCAAGAGACGAGTCGTCGTCATGTTCTCGACTTCACTTGCCGACAAACGTCGGTTTGCGCCGTTCCAGGAACGCGCCGGTGCCCTCGCGCATATCGTCGGTGGAGAACACCAGACCGAACTGCGCGGATTCGTATTCGAGGCCTTCCTCCAGTCCGCATTCGCCGCCGACGTTCACGCAGTCGAGCATGCCGCGCAGCGCGAGGGGCGCGGCGTTGGCCAATTGCTCGGCCATCTTCATCGTTTCGGCTTCGAGATCGGCGGCGGGCACCACGCGGTTGACGATGCCCAGGGCGAAGGCGCGGGCGGCGTCGATCGGCGCGCCGAGCAGACACAGTTCCAGCGTCGCGGCGCGGCCGCACAGGCGCAACAACCGCTGGGTGCCGCCGAAGCCGGGAATCAGGCCGAGATTGATTTCCGGCTGGCCCACTTTCGCGGTGTCGGCGGCGATGCGCAGATGGCAGGCCATCGCAAGTTCCAGGCCGCCGCCCAGCGCGAAGCCGTTGACCATCGCGATCACCGGCTTCGGCATTTTTTCCAGGCGCCGCATCATCCGCTGGCCGCGCAGTGAGAAATCGCGGCCCTCGACCGGGGTGAGCCTGTTCATTTGCGCGATATCGGCCCCGGCGACGAAGGCTTTGGGACCGGTGCCGGTCAGCACTACCACGCGCACGGCCGGGTCGGCGGCTGCGGCATCGAAGGCGGCGTGCAGGGCGTCGAGTGTGGCTGCGTCCAGGGCGTTCAGGCGCTCGGGGCGATTGACCGCGATACGGCGGATGGCGCCCGTATCGGCGATGAGCAGGGGCGAGGGGGCGGCGTCGGTCATGGCGTGGGCGTCTTGGAGGGCAGGGGGAGAAGGCGTCGGGAGAGCGTGTTCGGATGAACGGTGGCGATCCAGGCGGGAACTTGCGCGCCGGCCGGGGGTCGGAAAGGCCGTCGGCGGTGGCGGTCGCGCGCCGTGGACAGTATCCTAACGCGCTGTTTTCCGGCCCCATAGGCCGGACCTGTCTGAAGCGCTCCGCCGCCCATCGTCGGTCGCTTCAAGATTCATCCGCTTCAAGCCTCCACGTCCAAAGTTCCACGACCGGAGCGGCGTCGCCGCTCCACCCATGCCGGCTCCCCGGCAGACCTCCCCGGAGATTCATTCGAATGAAGTTGCGTTTGCTCGTTGCCGCCACGCTCGCGGCGTTGACCCTCACCGCCGGTGCCGTGAGCGCGCAGGACACCACGTCCGAAAAAGGCAAGCTCAGCTATGCCATCGGATTCAAGACCGGCATCGACATCGCCCGTCTCCAGGCGCGCGGCGAGCAAATCGACGTCGCCACCGTGATCAAGGCGCTGCAAGACGCCGTGGCCAAGAAAGATCCGGCTGTGCCGGCCGAACAGCTCGGTCAGTCGATCGAAAACATGCAGAAGCGCTTGTCGGCCAAAGCCAAAGCCGAATTCGACAAGCTGGCCGCCGAAAACAAGACCAAGAGCGACACCTTCATGGCCCAGAACAAGGGCAAGGGCGGGGTCAAGACCCTGGCGAGCGGCGTGCAGTACCGTGTGATCGAAGCCGGCAGCGGCGCGAAGCCGACCCAGGCCAGTCAGGTCCAGATTTCGTACAAAGGCACGCTGCCCGATGGTCGCGTGATCGTCGACACCGCCCAGGCCGCTCCGAACCAGCCGGCCGGTCCGGTCACGATCAAGGTCAGCGAAATTCCGCTGGCCGGCCTGCGCGAAGCGCTGCAACTGATGCCCAACGGCGCGCGCTGGGAAGTGGTGATGCCGGGCAATGCCGCCTACGGCACCACCATCGAAGCCGGCGAGATGGCCAATCAGGCCGTCGTGTTCGACGTCAAGCTGGTGAGCTTCAAGTAAGCCCAACGCGGGCGCTGGCCGTTGGCCGGCGCTCGTTGCGTGTAGCCGCCTAGCATGGACCGCATCGCACCCGCATCTCACGAACGGCTCGCCTCCCGGCGGGCCGTTTCGCTGTGCGACCGCAAACGATTCCCGCGCGCAACGGGCGCGCGCAGAGGCGACAATGCGGTTCGCCGCAGCAAAAGGGAGGAGGCCGAATGGCGATGAGCGATCATCCGCCGCCCGCGCCGGTCCGCGCGGTGCTCACGCCCTGCATCGGCGTCTGCACGCTCGATCCCGCCGGCTATTGCGACGGCTGCCTGCGCACCGCGGACGAAATCTGCGATTGGCTGGACATGAGCCAGGAACAGCGCTTGCACATCATGAACGTGGTGTTGCCCGATCGCGAAGCGCGATCGACCGACGGCGGGCTCGCGTCGTCGCACGCGTGAGCTGCGGTCTAGCAGGTTGTTGAAAAACGATCATCCAGATCGTTTTTCAAGTCGCAAGTCCGGCACATGTCCGGACTTGCTCCCGACGAATCAAGCGCTTACGCGCTCGCTTCGTCGTCGCAGCCATCCTTGGCTGCGCTAGCAGGCTGTTTTTCAACAGCCTGCTAAGCATTCGAAACCGCAGGCGTCGTGTGGATTCGAGTCGAACCGCCCGCGCCGCATCGCGCATAATGCGCGGATGACGTTCGCGACACCGCCGCTTCCCCGTTCGTACTCGACAGCCGCCGCGGCCGATCCGATGACGATGCTTCCCCGCGGCACGCTGCATCCGCTGCATGCCGTGCCGACGCACGCGCCCTGGAATCTCGAAGAACTGGCCGATCTGTTGTCGGATGCGCCGGCGGCCGAAGCCGCTGTGCTGGTGTGTTTGGTTCCGCGCCCGTCCGGCGTGCAGGTGTTGCTCACCCAGCGCACCGACCGGCTGCGCCACCACGCGGGACAGGTGAGTTTTCCCGGCGGTCGCATCGATCGCGACGACGACGGCCCGGTGGCCGCGGCGCTGCGCGAAGCCGAGGAAGAGATCGGTTTGGCTGCCGCACAGACCACGCCGCTGGGCTTTCTCGACCCCTTGGTGACGATCACCGGCTTCCGCGTGATGCCGGTGGTCGCTTACGTCGCACCTGAATTCGTCGCCGCGCCCAATCCCGACGAGGTCGCCGACGTGTTCGAGGTCGATCTGGATTATTTGATGCACCCGGCGCATTTGGAACGCATCCCGCTGGAGTACCGCGGACGTCGCCGTGAAGTGCTGCAATTCCGCAATTCGCCGCAAGCGCCCGAGAAACGCATCTGGGGCGTGACCGCATCGATCCTGTTCAATTTGCGCGAGCGTTTGGCGCGCGCGGGCGAGGCGACGCGATGAGCGGTTGGCGGACCCTGGTCGATGCCGAGGCGTTGGCGTCGCGCTTGAGCGAGTGCGCTGCGGTCGCAAGCGATGCGCATGCTCGCGAGCTTGTCGTTTTCGATGCGCGTTTCTCGCTTGCGGACCCGCAGGCCGGCGAAGCCGCATGGCGCGAAGCGCGCATTCCCGGCGCGCGTTATGCGCACTTGGATCGCGATTTGTCCGACATGCATTCGCCGCATCGTGCGGGTAGCGGTCGACATCCTTGGCCGCAGGCCGATGCGTTCGTCGCTTGGCTCGCGCGTAACGGCGTCGGCGCGGAGACTCAGGTCGCCGCTTACGACGCCGGCGACGGCGCGTACGCCGCGCGTTTGTGGGCTTTGCTGCGCGCGCTCGGCCATCGCGATGTCGCGGTGCTCGACGGCGGTTGGGCGCGCTGGTGCGCGCTGGCGTTACCGACCGAACGCGGCGAACCGACGTCTGTGTCGATCGATGCGGCATCGAACGAAGCGTATGGTTTCTCCGCGCCGAATTTCGATCGCTTGCGTCTGCTCGATGCCACCGCGGTGCGTGCCGCGTTGTCGTCGGGCGATGCGTTGATCGATGCGCGCGCGGCGGAGCGGTTCCGCGGCGAGGTCGAACCGATCGATCCCGTCGCCGGCCATGTGCCCGGTGCGGTCAATCGGCCGTATGCGAAGAACTTGGAGAGTGGGCGCTTCAAATCGCCGCAGGTACTTCGCGATGAATTCGAAACGCTGCTCGGTGAGCGTGGCCCCGAACGCGCGATCGCGATGTGCGGTTCGGGCGTGACCGCCTGCCATCATTTGTTGGCGATGGAACACGCGGGTTTGACAGGCGCGGCCTTGTACACGGGCTCGTGGAGCGGGTGGATCGAAGATGCGGCGCGGCCCATCGCGACGGGCGAATAGGAATTCGAGATCACGTTGGTCGAAGTCATGCAGGTCGAAGTCATGCACGAGGAAAACATGCAAGCTGAAATCTGGCACAACCCCGCCTGCGGCACGTCGCGCAATACGCTGGCCTTGATTCGGCACGCCGGAATCGAACCGGAAGTCGTCGAATACCTCAAAACGCCGCCATCGAAAGCGCGCTTGGCCGAAGCGATCGGCGCTGCGGGTTTGACGGTGCGCGAAGCGATCCGCGAAAAAGGCACGCCCTACGCCGAACTCGGCCTCGACGATGCGTCGTTGAGCGACGATGCGCTGCTCGATGCGATGGTTGCGACGCCGGTGTTGATCAACCGCCCGTTCGTGTTCACGCCCAAGGGCGCGCGTCTGTGCAGGCCGTCGGAAGTCGTGCTCGACCTTTTGCCGCCGGTGACGGCGCCGTTCACGAAAGAAGACGGCGAAGTGGTGATCGACGCCGAAGGTCGCCGCGTGCGTTGACCTCCACGCATTTGTAGAGCGGAGCGAAGCTCCGCTGTACACGTTTCGGAGGAATGTTCAGCGGAGCTTCGCTCCGCTCTACGGGGCAAGACATTTCAGCGGAGCTTTGCTCTGCTATACATGGGCAAGATATTTCAGCGGAGCTGCGCTCCGCTCTAAATCAGGCCATTCGGGGCGCCTATTTTCCCAGCTTCGCCACCAGCGCATTCAACGCCGTCTGGATACTGCGCTCGAATCGCTCAGCCATAGAAGGTGTCGCCGCGTGCGTTGACCTTCACGCATTTGTAGAGCGGAGCGCAGCTCCGCTGTACACGTCTTCGGATGAATGTTCAGCGGAGCTGCGCTCCGCTCTACGAGAATCGAGCGCGCGCCTATTTTCTCAACTTCACCACCAGCGCCTTGAGCGCCGCCTGGGTGTCGGGTTCGAACCAGCCTTCGACGAAGCGTTCGAGTTGTACGAGTTCGGGCGTCAACGCTTCTTGCACAGCCGCGCGGGCGATAGCGCGGGTTTGCAGCATCGGTTTGCGCGGCAGAGCGAGCAGGGTTTGCAGCCATTCCACCGCGCGCGGCACGACGGCATCGCCGTCAACCAGTTCGTCGACGAGTCCGATGTCGTGCGCGCGTTCGGCCGAGATCATCGCGCCGGCGATCAACAGCCGTTCCGAGCGGTAATCGCCGACCACACGCCGCATCAGGCGTTGGATGCCTTCGGGCACGGTCAGCCCGACTTGGGTTTCGTTGAGGCCGATGGCGAACGGACGCGCCGGATCCGGGCTGCGCGCCATGATGCGGTAGTCGCTGCACAGCGCCAGCACGCAGCCGCCCGCGGGGGAATGACCGGTCAGCGCGGCCACGACCGGCGCGCGGAAGCCGGCGATGGCGCGCGCCGCTGCGAAGAACACTTGCCAGGCCTCGAACAAGGCATCGCGATCGTCGCCGAGCGAGAGCAAATACGGCACATCCAAACCCGCCGAGAAAATCTTCGGGTTGCCGGCCAGCACCACGCCGTCCACGCCATCGTTGTCGGCGGCATCCAGCGCAGCGACCAGGGCACGGCACAGTTCGGGATTCAATGCGTTGACGGGCGGCCGCGCGAGACGCAGCACGCGGATGGAGCCGGAATCCTGGGTATCGACGAGTGCAGTCATCGTGCGGCGGCCGGGGTCGAGAGCGGAAAGGAAGCGTTATCATAAGGCCCATGCACAACAGACTCGAACGCTTTCTGATCCTCGCCGCGCTGCTGTGCGCCGTCGCCTGCGCGACGACGCCCGCACGAGCCGGCGATTGCCGACCGACCGTCCGCGAAGGCTGGGTGCGTCTGCCCACGCCCGGGCCGGCGACGAAGATGGCGACGACCATGGCCGGTTACGGCCGCATCGTGAACACCTGCTCGATGCCGGTGGTGATCGTCGGCGCGTCCAGCCCTTCGTTCGGCAGCGTGATGCTGCACGAAACCCGCACCGTCGACGGCATCAGCAAGATGCGGCACGTGCCCGAACTGCGGCTCGCGCCGGACGGCAGCGTGGTGTTTCGGCCCGGCGGGCTGCATGTGATGCTGACGAAACCGCGCGTGCCATTGAAGCCCGGCAGCAAGATCGTCGTCGAATTCGCGCTCAAGGGCGGCGGCTCGCTGCTCGGCGAATTCGAGGTGCGGAAACCTGATATCTGAGGTTAGGAAACGATGCGGGCTCGCGGCGTCGCGATATCCGATCGTGCCCGTTTGTTCTTCTTTTTGACGCTCTGCGACCGAGCGTAACGAAATCGATCATGTGCCAATTCATCAGCGCTGTTTTGCCGAGTCACGCCGATGTCGAAGCCGTCGCGGCGGTTTTCCGTGCGCACGGCCGTTTTTTTTCGCCGAGGCGAGCGGATTCGGCGATCGTGGCCTCGTTCGCGTCCGGCGAACGCATATTCGGCACCACCCCGGGTCATTGCGATTGCGGCACACCGCTGGGTAGCGCTCATGATGCGTGGAGCGCGCGTCGCGACGATCCGGAGATCGAGGCCGCGCGTTTGCGGCGCAAAGGCTGGAGCGAAGCGAAGATCGCGCGCGCGATCGAACAGCGCGCCGAAGCGAAGTCGCGTCCGCCCCGACCGAGGGCGGAGCCCGCAATCACCTCGCTGAGCGTGTGGCGGGAGTTGATCGAGGCCGTGCTGGCATCGCGCGCGACGCCGTCGCTCGGGCTGGTGTTGCACGGCATGGAACACCCCAACGATTTCGAAGACTTTCCGGTCAGCGGCCGCGAGCGAATCGCTCACAATCGACTCAACGAAGCCGTCCTGGCGAGCATGCGCGAGGACACGCTCTACGATTTCGCGCGCTGAACGCGTCGCCGCCGCTCAACCGACCGCCGACGCCGCATGGCGCACCGCATCCGGCAAAGCCGTCGGGCGCCCCGTATCGCGTTCGATCCATACCAGCACGCAGTGGCCGTCGGCGTAGAGCCGGCCGTCGGCATCGACGATGCGATGACCGAGCGTCAGGCTGCTGTTGCCGACCTTTTCCGCGAACAATTCCACCGCGATATCGGCCGGGTAGGGGATCGGTAGGCGGTAGTTGATCTGCACGGCGGCCAGCAACGGAATGCTGGCGTCGCTGACCCAGGGCCGGCAGGCGCGATCGAGCCAACGGATCCGCGCCTCTTCCAGATACGTCATGAAATTGGCGTTATTGACGTGGTTGAACGCGTCGAGGTCGCGCCAACGCAGTTCGATCGGCATACGGAATAGGGCGGCGGGTGCGTTCATGGCGATACGGAGAATGTGGAATACAGGTCGCGCATCGCTGCCCAAGGAATGGTCGGCGACGCGGCTTCGGAGAGGCGATCAGACTTTCTTTTTCGCCGCTTTCTTCGCTGCTTTCTTCGCGGCCTTGTTCGACCGTGGCGGTAGCGCGCGCTCGTCTTTCGATATGTTCGACGCTTTCGACGGCGTGCTGCCCGCACTGCGCTTGCGGCCGAGCAACGGCGCCAGGAAGCGCCCGGTATGCGATTCCGGGATCGCGATCAACTGTTCCGGCGTGCCTTCGCCGACGATCTGACCGCCGCGATGGCCGCCCTCCGGGCCGAGATCGACCACCCAGTCGGCGGTCTTGATCACATCGAGATTGTGCTCGATCACCACGATGGTGTTGCCGTCGTCGCGCAGTTTGTGCAACACGGCGAGCAAGTGTTCGATGTCGTGGAAATGCAGGCCGGTGGTCGGTTCGTCGAGGATGTAGAGCGTGCGCCCGGTATCGCGGCGCGAGAGTTCTTTCGACAGTTTGACGCGCTGCGCTTCGCCGCCCGAGAGCGTCGTCGCCGATTGCCCCAAACGGATATAGCTCAGGCCCACATCCATCAGCGTTTCGAGTTTGCGCGCGATCGTCGGCACTGGTTCGAACAGCCTCAGCGCATCTTCGACCGTCATTTCCAGCACGTCGTGGATGCTGTAGCCCTTGTAGAGAATCTCCAGCGTTTCGCGGTTGTAGCGCTTGCCGTGGCAGACGTCGCAGGGCACATAC
>JAGNNB010000104.1 GCA_017990865.1 Lysobacteraceae bacterium | reverse complement strand
CTTTCGGCCCGATGAACACGACCCCCGCGGCTTCCACCGCATCGGCGAAGTCCGCGTTCTCGCTGAGGAAGCCGTAGCCCGGATGGATCGCCTGCGCGCCGGTTTTCAGCGCGACATCGAGGATGATCTCGCCGCGCAGATAACTGTCCTGCGGACGCGAGCCGCCGATCGGAAACGCTTCGTCCGCCAAACGCACGTGCTGCGCGTCGGCATCGGCATCGGAATACACCGCGACGGTGCGAATGCCGAGCGTGCGGCAGGTGCGAATCACACGGCAGGCGATTTCGCCGCGGTTGGCGATGAGGATTTTCGAGAACATGAGGGCTCGATCAGAGGAAAGCGGCGATCAAAAGACTGAGAAACGCGGTCGCGATCCCGGCGAGATACAAACGCAACGTCGTCTTGTAACGCGCAGACGGGTCGCCCGCGGTCGGCGGCGACAGCATTCTGAACAGCACGATCATCAACAGGACCGCGCCGACCAGACAGCCGCAAAACACCAGCGTGTCCGCCGCATTCGCCAAGGCGAAGTCGTCTTCGGACACCCACTGGGCGAGAAAGCCCACCAGAAACCCCAGCACCACGCCGAGCGAGGTGACCAATGGTTGCCGATAGTCCTTGATGTCGAAGGCCGGCGCTTGCGGTTGCGGCGTTTTGTCTTGTTCGGCGCTCATGCCGGCTCCTGTTGGGTGGCGCAATGGATACTACCGCCACCGGCGGCGATGCCATCCATATTCAGCATTTCGATCGTACGGCCGGGGAATGCGCGGGTCAGCGCTGCGCGCGCACGCGCATCGGCGTCGCGGTCGCCGAATTCCTGGGCGATCACGGCGCCGTTGCAGAGATAGAAACCGATATAGCCGGCCGCGAAGTCGTCGCTTTCCCACTCGGGCCTGATCGATCGCGGCGATTCCAGCGCGACGACCTCCAGACGACGACCCTGCGCATCGGTCGCGGCGCGCAATAGTTCCAGATGCTGCTGCGTGACCTCGTGATCGTAAATCTCCGGGTCCGCTTCGAAACCCGCGAGCACGACCCCGGGGCGAGCGAAACGCGCATAGAAATCGGTATGCCCGTCGGTGATGTCGCGGCCGCGGATGCCCGGCAGCCAGACGATCTTGTTCAGCCCGAGCAACGGCATCAGTCGATCCTCGAACTGCGCTTTGCTCACGCCGGGATTCCGATTGTCGTTCAGCGTGCAACTTTCCGTGACGATCGCGGTGCCGTGCCCGTCCACTTCGATGCAACCGCCTTCCATCGTCAGCGTCGCGCGGACGCGCGTCGCGCCCGCGCGCGCCGCCACCATTGCCGCGACCTTCGCATCGCGCGCATGACGCTGTTTGCGGCCCCAGCCGTTGAAATTGAAATCCACCGCGCCCATGCCGCCGCCCGTGGCGCGAACGAACGTCGGCCCGGTATCGCGGATCCACAAATCGTCGAGCGGGCAGGGCACCAACTCGACCCGCGGTGCGTCGCCGAGCAGATCGCGCGCGAGCGTCATCTCCTCGCGACGCACCAACATCCGCACGGGCTCGTATCGGGCGATGGTCCTCGCCAGCAGCGCGAGATCGCGTCGGACTCGGGGCAACAGTCGTCGGCCCCAGATCGCCGCACTCGGGCCGAACGCCATCCACGTGCAGGCATGCGGCTCGCCTTCGTCGGGCATGCGCCATGCGAGGTTCGGATCGGCGCGGGCGATGCCGCCGTGCGCCCAGCCCGGCGCCGTCGTCGCGCCGGCCATCAGCGTCAGGGCATCGCGCAGGAATTTCCTGCGCGACGGCCCCGCCTCCGACGCTGCGCTCATGCCTCGCCGTCCCAGTAATCCAGACCTTCGCCTCGCCGCTCGAGTTGGCGGAAATCGCCCGGTCCGAAACCGGTGATCGCATTGAGTTTGTTGGAATCCGGGTATTCGCAGATTTCGGGAAATTCCATCGTGCTGACCGCCAGATAGCGCATCGGGGTCGCGCCGGTGTTGATGAGTTGGTGCGCGGTGTCCGGGCCGCCGGTCGGGCAGGCGATCACATCGCCCGCGCGCACCGGCCAGGTCGCGTCGCCGTAGCGCAGCTCGCCGTCGCCTTCGATGACATAGAACATTTCCTCGTTCGCGCGATGCGAATGCTTCGGGAACGCGGCCTTGCCCGGCGCCAATTCGGTCAGGTTGTAGCCGAGTTTGCATGCGCCGATCTTCGGCCCGATCGCGCCGATGCGGCCGCCGAAACGCGCGGCCGGCATTTCGCCGCCGCGTTGGCGGGCGCGTTCGGCCAGGTCGATCATTTCGACATCGGCCAGATTGAGGATCGGGTAGAGAGTCGTGGCGGTCATGACGCTTCCGGGTGGTGGCAGACGGCTTCGACATTGTGGCCGTCGGGGTCGATCACGAACGCGCCGTAATAATGCGGGTGGTACTGCGGGCGCAGGCCGGGCGCGCCGTTGTCCTTGCCGCCCGCGGCGATGGCCTCGGCGTAGAACGCATCCACTTGCGCACGGGTGTTCGCGGTGAAGGCGATATGCAGGCCGCCGGCCGGCGCTTCGCCTTCCGCTTTTCCGACCCAGAACATCGGGCGACCCGGCGGCCCGAAACCGCAGCCTTCGTAGCCGCCGGTCGTGTCTCGGTCCACTTCCATCACCACGCCGAAGTCCAACGGCGCCAGGGCGCGCTCGTAAAAGGCGCGGCTGCGCCGGTAATCCGCGACGGGGAAACCCAGATGGTCGAGCATCGGACGTTCCTGATGTGTGAGGGCGGGTCGTGCGGACGATCAACCCGGCCAGAGCGGTTTGCGTTTTTCCAGGAACGCGGCGATGCCTTCCTGGCCTTCGGGCGAGACGCGCAGGCGGGCGATGAGGTCGGCGTTGTCGCGATCCAGGCGGTCGCGGTCGCGCCAGCCGGCGACCCGGCGCACCAGCGCTTTGGCTTGCGCAGTGGCCAGCGGACCGGCGCTCAACAGCAGGTCCACCTGACGGTGCACGGCGGCATCCAGATGGTCGGCCTCGACGACCGCGTGCAGCAGGCCCATGCGCAGCGCCTCGGTGCCATCGAACATCTCGGCGGTGGCGAACCAGCGCCGCGCTTCGCGTATGCCGATGGCGTCGATGACGTAGGGCGAAATCACCGCCGGCAGCAGACCGAGTCGGCTTTCGGGCAGTCCGAATTTCGCCTCCGGCACGCCGATGGCGATGTCGCAGCATGCGATCAGGCCCACGCCGCCGCCGAACGCCGCGCCTTGCACGCGGGCGATGGTCGGTTTGGGCAATTCGTCCAGGCGTCGCATCAGGCCGGCCAGCGCCATCGCGTCGGCGCGATTCTCGGCCTCGCTCGCGACTGCCATCGCGCGCATCCAGTTGAGGTCCGCGCCCGCCGAAAAACTGGGGCCGGCGGCTTCCAGTATCACCACGCGCGCCGTTTTGTCGGCGGCGACGGCGTCCAGCGCGGCGCTGAGGGTGCCGATCAGGTCGGCGTCGAAAGCGTTGTGCAAATCCGGTCGATTCAAGCGCAGGCGGGTGATCGGTCCGTTGCGGTGGAAGATCAGGTTTTCGCTCATGCTGTCACCTGTGCCGGGAGTGGCCGCATCATAGCGGCTCCGGGGGATTCTGAACGACGCCTTCGGGGGCGCCGAAGCGCCTGGAAGCTCCGCTGGGTCGCGCCTGCGGCGATTCCGACCGAGCATCATGCGAGCGCCCGTGCGAGCGTCTTTGCCGGTTTAGATCAAAGCCCGACCGCCGGCCCTCGTGATATACAATTGAGAACTATTCCCAACTGACGATCGCGTGAAACTGAACGAGCTGCCATTGCGTGTCGGTGCCTGGGTGGAGACCGTCGAAGATCTGATGACGAACGATGCCGTCGCCAGACGGTTGCGCGAGTTGGGCTTCGTGGCGGGCGAGCGCGTGGAAGTGGTCGCTACCGGGCCGTTCGGCGCCGAGCCGCTGCTGATCCAAATCGGATTCACTCGTTTCGCGTTGCGTCGCGGCGAGGCGGCACGGGTGCGGTTGCGCCCGAATGCCGACGAGGGCGTATGACCGAAGTCGCCGCCCAGAGCGCGTCCGCGTTCCGTCTCGCGTTGATCGGCAATCCGAACTGCGGCAAGACAGCGCTGTTCAACCTGTTGACCGGCAGTCGTCAGAAAGTCGCGAATTACGCCGGCGTCACCATCGAACGTAAAGAAGGGCGTCTGGTCTCGCCCGGCGGCCGTCCGTTAGCGTTGCTCGATCTGCCCGGTGCCTACAGCCTGCAGGCCGCGAGCCTGGACGAAGCCGTCACTCGCGATATTTGCCGCGGGTTCTACCCCGGCGAACCGCCGCCCGATGCGTTGGTGTGCGTGGTGGACGCAACGAATCTTCGCCTGCATTTGCGTTTCGCGTTGGAAGTCATCGCGCTGGGCAAACCGGTGGTGATCGCGTTGAACATGATGGATGCGGCGCGTCGGCGCGGCATTACGATCGACGTGTCGGCGCTGCAGCGCGAACTCGGCGTGCCGGTGGTCGAAACCGTCGCCGTGCGCCGCGACGGCGCGCGCGCTTTGCTGGCGCAGCTCGATGCCGTGGCCGCGCATCCGCCGCAGCCTCCGGCCGACGCGGAGATGTCGATCGACGCGATGCACGCGCGGACGCGGCACTTGATCGAACTCGCCGTGACGATGCCCACGCGCACCGGGCGCGTCGACGACGCTCTGGATCGCTGGCTGTTGCATCCGGTAATCGGTCTGCTGGCGCTGGCGACGGTGATGTTCCTGATTTTCCAGGCGGTGTACGCCTGGGCGACGCCGTTGATGGACGGTATCGACACAGCGACCGTGTGGCTGGGCGATGCGGTGGGCGGCGCGATGCCCGACGGGCCGTTGAAAAGCCTCGTGGTGGATGGCGTGATCGCCGGCCTGGGCGGTGTTCTGATCTTCCTGCCGCAGATTCTCATCCTGTTCGCTTTCATTCTCGCGCTCGAAGAGTCCGGCTATTTGCCGCGTGCGGCGTTCCTGCTCGATCGCTGGATGTTCAAGGCAGGTCTGTCCGGTCGCAGCTTCATTCCGTTGTTGTCGAGCTTCGCCTGCGCGGTGCCGGGCATCATGGCCACGCGCTCGATCCAGGACCCGCGCGACCGCATGGCGACGATCCTGGTCGCGCCGTTGATGACGTGTTCGGCGCGTTTGCCGGTCTACGCGCTGTTGATCGGCGCCTTCATCCCGCGTCGCGACGTGTGGGGCGTGTTCAATCTGCAGGGGCTGGTGCTGTTCGGCCTGTACGCGGCCGCCATCGTCAGCGCACTGATCGTGGCTTTCGTGATGAAGCGCTGGCGACGCGACAAGGGCGAGCACCCGCTGTTGCTGGAATTGCCGTCGTATCGCGTGCCGCATCCGCGTGACGTGCTGATCGGTTTGTGGGAACGCGCCGCGATCTTCCTCAAACGTGTGGGCGGCATCATCCTGGCGTTGACGATTTTGCTGTGGTTTTTGCTGTCGTTCCCGGTGCCGCCCGCGGGCGCGCTCGGCCCGGCGATCGACTACAGCTTCGCCGGGCGCATCGGTCATGCGTTGGAAGTCGTATTCGCGCCGGTGGGGTTCAACTGGCAAATCTGCATCGCGCTGATTCCGGGTCTCGCCGCGCGCGAAGTGGCGGTCTCGTCGCTGGCGACGGTCTATGCGCTGTCGGCCGCGAACGACGCCGACGCCGCGAACGCGCTGTCGCCGTTGATCGCGCAGGATTGGTCGCTGGCCACGGCGCTGTCGCTGCTGGCGTGGTACGTCTACGCGCCGATGTGCGTGTCCACGCTGGCGACGATCAAACGCGAGACCAATTCCTGGAAGCGCATGTTCGCGGCGATGTTCTACCTGTTCGCCTTGGCCTACGGTGCGTCGTTCGCGACGTATCAAATCGCGGTGGCGCTGGGCGCGGGCTGAGGCGATGACGACGATGCCGCTCGCGCTGCAATACCTGATCGTCGCCGCAGCGGTGGCGATCAGCGCGTGGGTCGTGCTGCGCAAACAATTGCCGCGCCTCGAGCGTCGGCTGCGCATCGCGCTCGCCGCGCCGCTGGTGCGCGAAGCGCGTCCGCATTGGTTGCGCGCATTGGGGCGTCGCATCGCGCCGACGCCGCTGAACGCCGCGACCGGCGCCTGCGGAGGCTGCGACCGCTGCGAGACCGACCCCGGCGAACGCGTCGTCTGACTGGTCGTCGCGAAGCGCGGCGGCTTTCGAAAGCGATTTTCCAAAGCAGTCTTCGAAACCGACCTTCGAAAGTCGCCCTCGAAAGCAGTCTGTCGCGTAACCACCGGCCAACCCGTCGAGCTCGCGACCCACGCGAGAGCGAACCGCCGCTGAACCGCTCGTCGCCCGACGCCATGAGCCGTACACCGATTCGCGCTGTGGCGCGCTCTCATTGTGCGTACGAAGATCGACCCTCTGCGCACCGGCCATCGAGCGAACGGATTTGTCGATCCGAATTCACCCGCTGCATCCGCACGCGATCGAACACCGTAGTTTTCGTCGATACCGCCCGCCAACGCTACCCGATAGGATCGTCACGATGAAGCGACCGCGAGTTCCGAAGTTTCCCGATGCCCGTTCCTTGCGCGCCTCGCGCCGCCGGTTTCTGGCGGTGTCGTCGTTCGCGTTGGCCGGTCTCGCGCTCGCGCCGTTGCGCGCGTTCGCAGCTGCGAACGGCGTTTCGAAGCGCGGCGCAGCCACGAACGCGGTGCGTATCGCCGAATTCGCCGACGATGGCCGGCCGCTGCGCGTCGTCGATCTGCCGACGCTCGTGCGCAGCGAAGCCGAGTGGCGCAAGCGCCTGTCGCCGCAGGCCTACGACGTGACCCGCAACGCGGGCACCGAGCGTGCCTACACCGGCGCGTTGCTGAAGAACAAAGCCGCGGGCGTCTATCGCTGCGCGTGCTGCGGCACCGCATTGTTCGATGCGAAAACGAAGTACGAATCGAACACCGGCTGGCCCAGTTTCTGGCGCGCCATCGCGCGCGAGAACGTCATTGAGCGCGAAGATCTGACCTACGGCATGACCCGCACCGAAGTGGCCTGCGCCCGCTGCGATGCGCATCTGGGGCATGTCTTCGACGACGGCCCGCCGCCCACCGGTTTGCGTTACTGCATGAATTCGGTCGCGCTGACATTTTCGCCGGCCGCCGCAGCCCGCGCCGCCGCGAAATGACCGAATGTCGATGTTTCGTTCTTTCGCTCCTTCGCACGTCCGAATCGAGAACCTCACGATGAATCTCCGCTCAATTTTGCGCGCGCTGCCCTGGTCGCTCAGCCTCTTCGTCGCGCTTGCCGCCAGCGCTTGCGCTGCAGGCAAATCCGTCGCTCTGCCGGACGCAACGCTGGACGCGCCGCTCTCTGCCGGAAAAGAACAGGTCGCGGTGTTGGCCGGGGGCTGTTTCTGGGGCATCGAGGCGGTGTTCGAACACACCAAAGGCGTCAAGCGCGTGGAATCGGGCTATGCCGGCGGCGGTAGCGCCGACGCCAACTACGAGGCTGTGAGCAGCGGTGTTTCCAAACATGCGGAAGCGGTGCGGATCGTCTACGATCCCGCGCAGATCACTTATGGTCGCTTGCTCAAGATATTCTTTTCCGTCGCGCACGATCCGACGCAATTGAATCGGCAAGGCCCGGATGTGGGTACGCAATATCGCTCGGAAATTTTCGCGACGAACCCGCAGCAGGCCGAGATCGCCAGGGCCTACATCGCCCAACTCGATGCCGCCAAGCGTTTCCCGGCGCGGATCGTCACCGAAGTGGGATCGCTGAAAGCGTTCTATCGCGCCGAGGACTACCATCAGGATTATGCGCGGCTCAATCCGAGACAGCCTTACATCGTGTACCACGATCTGCCCAAGATCGCTGCGTTGGAGAAGATGTTCCCCGAACTTTACCGGCCATGGAATGCCGCGAGCCGTTAATGAAGGTCTGAATCGTTCGTCGCCCCGGCGAAAGCCGGGGTCCAGCTTCTCAGTGAACTCTTGATTCAGTGAACTCTTGATAAGGCTGGATCCCGGCTTTCGCCGGGATGACTGCAGTCAATGATTCAGGCCTTTAACGCTTCTGCTGCGGTACGGCGGAGTGCTGCGATGCAATTCTTCGCCACAGGAAGGATGTTCGAGCGCCGCGCACAAGACTGGCCGCGTTTGCGCTATCGCTTCAGCAGTGAGTTCTCAGCGGCGAGTTCGCGCTTTCCGGCGTCTCGACGCTTCCCTCAATGTTTGCGCGGCTTCGCGCCTTTTGCCTCGAACACTTCCACCGATAGACTGAAACTGCGTTGATCGTTTGCGTGCAAGGCGCCGACGCCGACGACTTGACGACCGATCTCCTGGCCGCGCTCGTCGCGAATCACGACGACGATCGAGTATTCCCAGGGATCGCCGTCGGCCGGATGACGGATCGTGCCCTCGACATGCAAGGGCACTTCTTTGGGTTTGGCCGGTCGCGCGTCGGAGTCGTAGCGCAGATAGTGCTTGCAAGCGGGGCAGATCACCGCGCTTTCCAGAATCGTGGCCTTGCAGTGGGGGCAACTGCGCGTCGCCCCCGCGGTGGTCGTGCCCGGTTTCATTCCGCTCGACTCATGCGGTACGTTTCATTCGGCTCGCGCCGCTGCCGAACGATTACGCGTCTTGCGCCGGAGCGGAGGCTTTGCCGTTGCTTTTCGCCGTGGCGGGCGCGCTGCCGCTTTCCCAGCCGCAATCGATATGGCCGCGGATTTTCGAGCCGGCGGCCACCGTCAGCGTGCCCGCCTTGATGTCGCCGACCACCGAGGCCGATTCCAACAATTCGACGCGCTGCGCCGATTCGATATTGCCTTCGAGTTCGCCCGCGATCGTCACTTTGTTCGCGCGCACGCTGCCGTTGAGTTTCGCGCCGCGTTCCAGCGACAGATCGCCTTCGACGTTCGCGTCGCCTTTGAATTTGCCCGCGATGCGCACATGACCGGCGCCTTCGATCTTGCCTTCGAT
>JAGNNB010000103.1 GCA_017990865.1 Lysobacteraceae bacterium | reverse complement strand
TTCCAGAAACCAGGTGAGGCGATCTTTCGGCGCGATGCCCGACAACGCGAGCGCCAGCAGCGCGAATGCGAGCAGGGCTTTGCGCTCCAAAGCGCCGGGAGGCGTTGCGATGGACGACGACATGCGAACTCCACGGGATACGGACGGCGCCCAGTATCGCCGATACGCTCGCGACGGGCTCCGGCGTGGTTCCATGGGCCGCTTTCGGGCATGCTTAGACGAATCCGAACGATCCCGAACGCATGTCCGACACCGCTGCCGAACACGATAATCTTTACGCACCGCCCGTCTCCGCCGTGGCCGAGCCCCTCAGCGAGGCGGAGACCGCCCAGTTTTATGTCGTGGCGCCGTGGAAATTCCTGTTGCTGTTTTTCGCTACGCTCGGCATGTATTCGGTGTACTGGTTCTGGCGGCACTGGACCCTGCAGAAGCGGCGCTACAAGCTCGACATCTGGCCGGTGCCGCGCGCGATCTTCCAGATCTTCTTCGCGCATAGTCTCAACCGCGAAATCGACTTCCGGCTCGGCCGCGTGGATGCGAAATACCGATGGTCGCCCGGTGCGCACGCCACGTCGTTCGTGGTGTTCAGCATCCTCAGCAACGTGATGGATCGCCTGTCGGCGCGTTCCATCGGCTCACCGTACACCGACGGGCTGGCGGTTCTAGTGCTGCTGCCGTTGGCGTATTCGATGCTGCAAGCGCAGAAGGCCGCCAATGCGGCCTGCGGGGATCCGCAGGGCCTCGGCAACGCTCGGCTGACTGTCGCGAACTACATCTGGATGCTCTTGGGCTTCCTGCTGTGGGTCATGGCGGCCTTGGGCGCGCTGATCGGAGCGGGGGTGCTGGAATGAGTAGGCCGCCTCGCGTCGCACTGCTGCGGAAGCGGTGGCTCGTGCTGCTGTTGGCGGTGTCCGCGCCGTTGTGGCTGATCGGCTGCGAACGCGAGACGCCCGCGCCGACAGAACCGACGCCGACCGCGACGCCCCAGCCGCCGCCGGCCGATACGTCGAAAGACATCGCCGCGATCGACGTCGACGGCGCGCGACGGATCCGCGCCGATGTGACCTATCTGGCCGACGACAAACTCGAAGGCCGCGAAGCCGGCACGCGCGGCTACGACCTGGCCGCCGACTACGTGGCCAAGCGCTTCGGCGAGATCGGTCTGACGCCGGCCGGCGAAAACGGCGGTTTTTTCCAGACGGTTCCGTTGCTCAAGGCCACGCGCGCGGCCGAAGGCGCGTTGACGGTGAAACGCAACGGCCGCGAGATCGCGCTGCGCGCCCGCGAACAGTTTCTCCCCGGCTTGAACTACGACGCCGCAGAGCATGCCTTGAACGCGCCCGCGGTCTTCGTCGGGCAGGCGGTGCACGCGCCCGATCTGAAGCACGACGATTTCGCTGGTCTCGACCTCAAGGGCAAGATCGCCATCGTGTTCCCCGGCGCGCCAGCGCGGTTCGATCACGACCGCCGTGCGTTCTACAGTTCCACTCGCGAGAAATTCCGCGCCCTGGTCGAGCGCGGCGCGATCGGCGCGGTGATGGTGAACACGCCCGAAGACGAAGCCGACGCGCCCTGGGCGCGCAGCGCGGCGCAGTGGGAGAAAGCGGGCATGCGTCTGCGCGATGCCGACGGCAAGGGCATCGCCACGTTTCCGCAATTGCGCGCGACCGCCCACGTAAGCGCCGCCGCCGCGGATCTGATCTTCGCCGACGGCGATCGCACCGCCGCCGAACTCTTCGCCGCGGCGCGCGAGGGAACGCTCGAAGGCTTCGCCTTGCCCGGCACGTTGGCGCTGAGCGGGCGCACCCGCATCGAACCGATCGAGTCCCGCAACGTGGTCGCCGCATTGCCCGGCGCCGACGCTGCGCTGGCGAAGGACTACGTCGCGTATTCCGCGCATCTGGATCATCTGGGTGTCGGCGCCGCGGTGGACGGCGATGCGATCTACAACGGCGCGCTCGATAACGCGCTGGGCATAGCAATCCTGCTGGAAGCGGCGACGCAGTTGCGCGCGCAGTCCACCGCGAAAGCCGGCGCGCCCAAGCGTTCGATGCTGTTCGTGGCGGTGACCGCGGAAGAGAAAGGGCTGCTCGGTGCGGAGTGGTTCGCGACCCATCCCACCGTGCCCGCCGACGCCCTCGTGGCCAACATCAACATGGACATGCCGGTGCTGCTGGCGCCCAGCAAGGATGCGGTGCCGATCGGCGTGGAGCATTCCAGCCTCAAGACGACGTTGGACGCGGCGGCGAGCGAGATCGGCGTGGCCTTGTCGCCCGACCCGTTTCCGGAAGAAGCGGTGTTCGTGCGCAGCGATCAATACGCGTTCATTCGCGCCGGCGTGCCGGCGGTGTATCTGACCGGCGGCATGATTTCGGCCGACGGCCAGCGCGATCCGAAAATGGCGCTGCGCAAATATCTTCGCGAGCATTACCATCGCCCCAGCGACGACGCGCGCCTGCCGATCGCGTACGGCGACGCTTCGCGACTGGCGCGGTTGAACGCGCGCATCGGTCGCTTGATCGGCGATGCGGCGCAGCGACCGGCATGGAACCAGGGCGATTTCTTCGGCGAACGTTTCGGGAAATGAACGCGATGCGCACAAGCCTACGGACTACGCTCTCGCAGCGCACGACGCGCCTGCTGCACCCCGCCTTTCTGCTCGCGCTGGCGCTGTTGATCGCCAACGACGCGTGGTTCAAAGCGCTGTTCCATAACGCGCTCACCGGAAAATTGTCGGACTTCGCCGGCCTGTTCGCGTTCGCGTATTTTTGGTCGGCGTTGATCGGGCGCCGGGAAACGACGGTCCATGCGCTCGTCGGTCTCGCATTCGTGTGGTGGAAATCCCCATGGTCGCAGCCGGCGATCGACGCCTGGAATGCGCTCGGTGTGTGGCCGCTGGCGCGGGTGGTGGACGCGAGCGATCTGCTGGCGCTGACGATGTTGCCGCTGTCGTGGCGCTTGATACGCGCGCCGCGCGCCGTCGCGAGCCGGATCGATGCGATGTCCGACGCGATGCCCGGCCCGGCTTGGGCGACGAAATGGGTGGTGATGACCATCGCCGTGGTCGCGTTCACCGCGACCAGCAAGAACGCGTACAACAATCTCGCGATCGAAGCGGATTACCTCACCGCGTATTCGGCGGAGCGCATCCGCGGGATTCTGCGCAAGGACGACGACAGCATGTACGCCTACGGCAAACGCATGCGCGTGGACATCAAGATCGAAGGTTGCGACCAGACCAGCGGCGAGTTCAGCGCGCATGCCTACGGCGCGCAAACCTTGCTGCGCTTGCACCGCGTCGATGGGCAGTGCGACGAAGACGATTTCGGCCGCGACGCGGTGCTGGCGGCGGTAGACGCTAAGCTCAAGTCCACGTTCGCCGCGCAGCGGGTGAAGGCGGGCGTGGGCAGCGTCGGCGAAGCGATCGAATTGGCCGATGCGGCCGCCCGGCAATGTCCGAACGAAACGGGGCGAAGCGCCAAGCCCGTCGGCGAGCGCAACAGCGACGGCTCCGAACCGACGTATCCGCCGAAAGCGCGGCGGCGCGCGGCGCCGGACGCATCGAAAGCGCCGGACGCCACGCAGGGCGGCGCGCAGGACAGCGCGCGAACCGAGGCGAATTCCGCCCCCGCCGCGCCTAACGCCCCAGCGGGATCCCCCGAAACGCCTTCACCGTCCGCAGCACGAAACTCGAATTGACGTCGGCGACGCCGGCCTGGTTGAGCAGACGGTCGAGCAGGAAGCGCGAGAAGTGGTCGAGGTCGCGCACCGCGATCTGCAGCAGATAGTCCATATCGCCGGTCAACGCGTGGCAGGCGATCACCTCGTCCCAAGCATCCACCAGCGCCGCGAACGCGGCGATGGCGGCGGCGTCGTGCTGACGCAATTGCACGCGCACGAAGGCCTGCAAGCCGAGCCCCAACCGCTCCGGATCGATCTCGGCGCGATACCCGGCGATGGTGCCGTCGCGTTCCAGGCGCTGCACCCGGCGCAGGCAGGCCGAGGGTGAGAGATGCACGCGCTCGGCCAGTTCGGCATTGGTGAGCCGGCCGGAGCGCTGCAGTTCGGCCAGAAGCTGCAGGTCGATGCGATCGAGTTCGGAAGGAGCGTGGTCGGCCATGGATTGCGTAGTATCCGCGAAATTCGGCGAATTATTGCGCACAAGCCCGCCACAGCCGCAACAAAGCAAGATTCTTGCGCGGATCAGCCGCTAGAGTGTGCGAATCCTATCCAAGCCCGTCGCAGAGGCCGCCATGAACACCGTTCCGAACCGGGTCGAGCACCAAACGACGGACAAGGGCTACGTCCCGATTTACACCACGAACATCGTGGAACAGCCTTGGAGCAGCTACGGCGCCGACGACCATGCGGTCTGGGCGGCGCTGTTCGAGCGCCAGGAGCGCCTGCTCGCGGGTCGCGCCAGTCAGGTCTTCGTGCGCAATCAGCACGCGATGGGCATGAGCCCGACCCAGATCCCGAAATTCGACGACCTCAACCGCGTCCTCCGCGCCGCGACCGGCTGGGAAGTCATCGGCGTCGAAGGCCTGCTGCCCGAACTGGATTTCTTCGAACATCTGGCCAATCGCCGCTTCCCGGTGACGTGGTGGATCCGTCGCCCGGAACAGATGGACTATCTGGCCGAGCCGGACCTGTTCCACGACCTGTTCGGCCATGTGCCGCTGCTGATGGAACCGGTCTTCGCCGACTACATGCAGGCCTACGGCCGCGGCGGGGTGAAAGCGCACGCGCTCGGCCCGGACGCGCTGGTCAATCTGACCCGTCTGTATTGGTACACCGTGGAATTCGGCCTGATCCGCGAAGCCGACGGCCTGCGCATCTACGGCGCCGGCATCCTCAGCTCCAAGGGCGAGAGCATCCATTGCCTGGACAGCGCCGCGCCGAACCGCATCGGCTTCGACCTGGAGCGGATCATGCGCACCCGCTACCGCATCGACAGCTATCAGAAGACCTACTTCGTCATCGACAGCTACGAGCAGTTGATGAACGCCACGTACCCCGATTTCACCCCGATCTACGCGCGCTTGGCGGCGCAGGGCGCCGTCCCGGCCGGCGAGGTGCTGGAGACCGACGCGGTGTTCAATCGCGGTACGCGCGAGGGTTGGTCGGACGAAGGCGACGTGTAAGCCGCGCCGCACATGCACGACATCGAGTCCACGAGGCCCGCATCCGCGGGCCTCGTGCGTTTCGGCCGCGCGACGGCGGCCTCACGACGTCGGCCTCATGACGTCGTGCCGCACGAGGATCGAGACTTTCGTCGAACCCGGTCCGCGACGAGCTCGCCCTTCGACTTGATCACGATCAAGATGCGCATGAACCGTCGTTCATAGACTGCGCGCGCAAACCGGAGGATCGTCCATGCGCGCGGGTGAGACATATAACGACAAAGTCGTACTGCAGTTCTCGGTCATGACCGTGATCTGGGGCATCGTCGGCATGCTGGTGGGGGTGTTGATCGCCGCCCAACTGTATTGGCCGGCGTTGAATTTCGATCTGCCTTGGCTGTCCTACGGGCGCCTGCGGCCTCTGCATACCAATGCGGTGATCTTCGCCTTCGGCGGCAGCGCCTTGTTCGCGACCAGCCTGTACGCGGTCCAGCGAACCTGCCATGTCCGGCTACTCTCGGACAAATTGGCGGCCTTCGTGTTCTGGGGCTGGCAGGCCATCATCGTGCTGGCGGCGGTCACATTGCCGCTGGGGCTGACCCAGGGCAAGGAATACGCCGAGCTGATCTGGCCGGTCGATATCCTGATCGCGGTGGTGTGGGTGGCGTACGCGGTGCTGTTCTTCGGCACGATCGCCAAGCGCCGGGTCAAGCACATCTACGTGGCCAACTGGTTCTACGGCGCGTTCATCATCGCGGTGGCGCTGTTGCACATCGTCAACAGCATCGCGATTCCGGTCAGCTTCACCAACTCCTTCCCGGTTTACAGCGGCGCCGTCGACGCGATGGTGCAGTGGTGGTACGGCCATAACGCGGTGGGCTTCTTCCTGACCGCGGGCTTCCTCGGGATGATGTACTACTTCGTGCCCAAGCAGGCCGGTCGCCCGATCTACTCTTACCGCCTGTCGATCGTGCACTTCTGGGCGCTGATCGCCATCTACATGTGGGCCGGTCCGCACCATCTGCAGTACACGGCGTTGCCGGACTGGGCGCAGAGCCTGGGCATGGTGTTCTCGCTGGTGCTGCTGGCCCCGAGCTGGGGCGGCGCGATCAACGGCGTGATGACGCTCTCGGGCGTGTGGCACAAGCTGCGTACCGACCCGATCCTCAAGTTCCTCATCGTCTCGCTCTCGTTCTACATGATGAGCACGTTCGAGGGGCCGATGATGTCGATCAAGACGGTCAACTCGCTGTCGCATTACACCGACTGGACCATCGGTCACGTCCATTCCGGCGCCCTGGGCTGGGTGGCGATGATCTCGATCGGCGCGATCTACGTGCTGCTGCCGCGCCTGGTCGGCTTGAAGGAAATGTGGTCGGTGAAGTTGATCGACACGCACTTCTGGGTGCACACGATCGGTGTCGTGTTCTACATCGCTTCGATGTGGATCGCCGGCGTGATGCAGGGCCTGATGTGGCGCGCCACGAACGCCGACGGCACGCTGACCTACAGCTTCGTCGAATCGCTGGTGGCGACCTATCCCTACTACCTCGGTCGTCTGGTCGGCGGCGCGCTGGTGCTCTCGGGCATGTTGCTGATGGCGGTGAACATGGTGCGCACGCTGCAAAGCGCCAAGGCGCCGGCCGCGAATCCGGTGCTCGAGCCCGACGCTGCGGAGGCCCGCGCATGAGCCTCCGTCGACGCTCGAACCCATCCCTCGACCGCAACCAATTCGCAGAGCGCACGCCATGAGCCACGCCCACGAGAAGATCGAGAAAAACGTCAGCCTGATGGCGATCCTGATCGCCGTCGCGGTGTCCTTCGGCGGCATGGCGCAAATCATTCCGCTGATGTTCCAGGCCGAAGCCATCCAACCGCTGCCGGGCGTGAAGCCCTATCCCGCGCTGGAACTGGCCGGTCGCGAGGTCTACATCCGCGAAGGTTGCTACAACTGCCATTCGCAGATGGTGCGCACGTTGCGCTTCGAAACCGAACGCTACGGCCACTACTCGCTGGCCGGCGAATCGGTGTACGACCGCCCGTTCCAATGGGGCAGCAAGCGGACCGGTCCGGACTTGGCCCGCGTCGGCAGCCGTTACTCCGACGATTGGCACCGCGTGCATTTGGTCAATCCGCGCGATGTGGTGCCGGAATCGAACATGCCGGGCTTCCCCTGGCTGGCCGACAACAAAGTCGACGGCGCCTTCGTGAAGAAAAAAATGCAGGCGCTGAAAGGCTTCGGCGACCCCTACACCCAAGCCGATATCGACGGCGCGACCGAAGCGGTCAGCGACAAGACCGAGCTCGATGCGCTCGTGGCCTATCTGCAAGGTTTGGGCAAGCACGCACCGAGGGGGGGCTGAGCCATGTTCTCGGGCATCGTCACCGCAGTTCTGTTGGTGTTGTTTTTGATCGGCACCGTCTGGGCCTATAGCCCACGGCGCAAACGCGAATTCGAAAGTGCGGCGCAACTGCCGCTGGACGACGACAACCGCGCGGACGCCGCGCAGGAGACCGGCCGATGAGCGCTTCTGTTTTCACCACCGCCGCCGCCGCCGCGGGCACGGGTACCGTGTCCTCGGGGTGGTCGTGGTACATCATCGCTCTGATCGTTCTGAATCTCGGCGGCTGTCTGTGGTTGATCTGGTGGACCGGACGTCGCCGTCCGGGCGATCCCGCCGCGACCGATACCAGCCATGTCTGGGACGGCGATCTGACCGAGTACAACAAGCCGATGCCGCGCTGGTGGATCAACTTGTTCTACCTCACCATCGTCTTCACCGTCGGTTATCTGGTGTGGTACCCGGGTTTCGGCGCCTTCGCCGGCACCGACAAGTGGACCTCCGCGCGCGAACACGACGAAGAAAAAGCCAAGCAGGACAAGAAACTGGAAGCGGCGTTCGCGCCGTACGCCGGCAAGGCCATCGACGCCATCGCCCAGGACGAACGCGCGGTGAAGCTCGGCCGCTCGATCTTCGCCAACAACTGCGCGACATGCCACGGTTCGTCGGCGCAAGGCGCGACCGGCTATCCGAACCTCACCGACAAAATTTGGCTGTGGGGCGGCGCACCGGATCAGATCCTCGAAACCGTGCTCAACGGCCGTCAAGCCGCGATGCCGGCGTGGCAAGACGCGCTGGGCGGTCCGCAGGGCGTCACCGAAGTGGCGGTGTATCTGCAGTCGCTGCGCGGCGAGCGCGTCGACGCCGGTCTGGCCCATGCGGGCGAACTGAAATACGCCGGCATCTGCGTGAGTTGCCACGGCCCCGACGGCAAAGGCAATCAAGTGCTCGGCGCCCCCGACCTGACCGACGACTATTGGCTCTACGGCGATAGCACCGCCGCGATCCAGGAAAGCATCGCGAAGGGCCGCAACGGCGCGATGCCCGCGCATCTGCCGATCATCGGCGAAACGCGCGCGCGCCTGGTCGCCGCCTACGTCTGGTCGCTGACGCACAAGCCGGGCGAATTGGCGCAAGCCGAAGCGCCCGCGCCGGAAGCCACCGCCGAAACGGCGACGACGGATGCGGCAGCGAGCGATACGGCCGCTGCGGATGCAGCTACGGCCGACGCTGCGACGACGGATGCGACTGCACCCACCGCAGAAGCGACGGACTCCTCCGCCGCCGAACCGGAGGCCGCGGCCGAGACGAAGTGACGCTAGACTTGCGTCGCTTTCCCCGCCGCCATCGCCACCGGGATTCATGATGACCACCGAACACGCGCCGCAGCCCTTCGACCATCCTCAGCGCACGATGGCGCAGCGGCTCGACGCGATTCTTTGGCCCAGCTTTTTCGCCGCCGGCGTGTCGACCATGGTGTGTTTCGCCCTGATCGATCCG
>JAGNNB010000102.1 GCA_017990865.1 Lysobacteraceae bacterium | reverse complement strand
CATGCGGCGCACGAAATCTTCCGCCGACATCGAGGCCAAACGCGCATTGAAGCGCAGCAAGCCGACGCGATCGATGCCGAGCTTGCCGAATTCGCGAATCCGCATCGCCGGCAATTGCAGACGCGCAGGCGCGGCCGGGCCGGCGAAGTGTTCGCGCGGCAGCGGCTCGAAGCTCAAGGCCACCGCGCACACGCCCAGCGCGCGCGCGCGATCGACCGCATGGCGCACCAGCGCGCGATGGCCCAGATGCAGGCCGTCGAAGGCGCCGATGCATGCCACGCTTCCGTTCGGACACAGCGGCCCGCCGTCGAGGTCGCGGAAAAGTTCGGTCATTCGGTTGATGCGCCCGGCGCGAAGACCCGGCGGGGGAAGTTCAGACGATTCCGCAGTATACCCAGCGCCGGGCGATCAGTCCGGGAACGCGCGCGAAACGTCGCACCGAAGGCTTCCCTCGATGCCGCGCTCCTCAATCCAGCGCTCAATGCCGCAAATGCCGCGGGCGCAGGCCCAGCGCGACCAGTGCGACGGCATACGTGGCCGCACCGGCCGCGACCACCGCCAACAGGAGACCCACCCGCCACCACGGGTCGGCGATGGCGGTCCAATCGCCGATGCGCGCATTCAGCAGCAGCACGATCGCCGACATCGACCCGCAACCCACGCCGATGCGCAGCAAATGGGCGCCCCAGCCCGGCTGCGGCTTGAGCAAACCGGCCCGACGCAGATAACGCCACAGCAACCAAGCGTTGAAAATGCCGGCGAGGCCGGTCGCCAAGGCGATGCCGCCGTGCGCGCCCTGCACGCCGTAATGCCACAACGGCCAAGTGAAACCGACGGTCATGACGACATTCGCGATCACGGTCAAAATCGCCGCGCGCATCGGGGTTTTGGTGTCCTGTCGCGCGTAAAACGCGGGCGACAGCACCTTGCTCAGCATGAACGCGGGAATGCCCAGGCTCATCGCGCTCAGGCTGATCGCGGCCATGCGCGTGTCGTGCGCGGTGAACTCGCCGCCTTGATACACCACCGCGGTCAGCGGTTCGGCCAGCAACAACAGCCCCACCGCCGCCGGCACGCCGACCAACAGCGCCAAGCGCAGTCCCCAGTCGAGCGCGACCGTATAGCCCTCGGTATCGGTCGCGGCGTGACGGCGCGACAGATGCGGCAGGATCACGGTACCGATGGCGACGCCGAACAGACCGAGCGGAAATTCGACCAACCGATCCGATAGATACAGCCAAGTCTGGCTGCCGGTCGCGAGCAGCGACGCGAAAATCGTGCCGACCAGCAGGTTCAACTGCGCCACCGACGACGAGAACAGCGTCGGCACCATCAATTTGGCGACCCGCCGCACATCGGGGTGCCGGAACCCGGGTTTAAGCGTCGGTCGCAGCCCCAACCGACCCATCGCCGGCCACAGCACCAGCAACTGCAGGATGCCCGCGGCCAATACGCCCCAGGCCAACGCTTTCGCCGGCTGAGCGAAACGCGGCGCCAACCACAGCATCGCGGCGATCACGGTCAGGTTGTGCAGCACCGGCGTCACCGCCGGCAAAGCGAACTTGCCGAAACTGTTCAGCACCGAGGCCACCAGGGCCATCATCGAAATGAACAGCAAGTACGGGAACGTGATCCGCAGCATGTCGGTGATGAGCTGCAGCTTGGCCGGCTCGTCGATGGCGCCGGGCGCGAAGGCCGCGGCGATCAGCGGCGCGGCCAGCATGCCCAGCCCGGAAACCACGAACACGACGGCGAACAGCGCGCCGGCCATGCGGTCGACGAATTCCTTCAGCTCGGCCGGCGTCCCGCGCTCGCGGATCTCGTTGAGCACCGGCACGAAGGCCATCTGCATCGAACCTTCGGCGAAGATCCGGCGCAGGTAATTTGGAATGCGGTAGGCGATGACGAACGCGTCCATCGCCGCCGAACTGCCGAACAGACGCGACTGCAGCGCATCGCGGGCGAACCCGGCGACGCGCGAGAGCAAGGTCATCGCGCTGAAGATCGAGGTGGAGCGCAGCAGGCCCGACTTGCGGGCGGGCTTGGGCGGCGGCGCGAGCGGCTGTCCGATCGCGCCATCGGCTGGCGCATCGGGGGTGGCGGCGTCAGAAGACGCCCCCGACGACGCAGTGGGTTCGGCGCGATCGCCGGCGGCCGGCGTGGGCTCGGCGCCCGGCTCGGTCGGGATATTCGGCCCGGAAGTCGTCATCGACGCCCTCCGCTACATTTCCGGTGCTGTCCCGGGTTGACGCAACCCGCTGAATCGCCCATACTTTTCGGTCTCACTGCCTGCATAGCGGCGGTCTGTCCTTCACCTTTTCACCACCCAACGGAATTCGCACGCGTTCGTAGGCTTCGGCCTTGATCGACCGGCGGTCGAATTCACCGCAACCCAGGATTCCATCGTGGCCAACATCAAGTCCGCCAAGAAGCGCGCCAAGCAAACTGTCGTGCGCAACGCCCGCAACACCGCCCAGCGCTCCATGCTTCGCACCTCGGTCAAGAAAGTGCTCAAAGCGCTCGAGTCCAACGATGTCGCCGGCGCCGAAGCCGCGTTCGCCGTCGCCCAGCCGATCCTCGACCGTTTCAGCGCCCGCGGCCTGATCCACAAGAACAAGGCCGCGCGTCACAAGAGCCGCCTGACCGCGCGTATCAAGGCGCTCAAAGCCGGCTGATCCCGGTCGCGGCGTCTCGCAGAAAAACCCGGCTTCGGCCGGGTTTTTCGTTGTCTCGCGTCGGCACCGCTCGCACGAAAGCGCCTGTAGAGCCGAGCGCAGCTCGGCTTCGTCATCGGTGCGGCGGGAGCGGTTTAGGCGATTCAGCGGAGCTTCGCTCCGTTCTACGGGGGCGGTGAGGGAGCGGTTTTGCGGAGCTTCGCTCCGCTCTACGGGGCGGTGCTCACGCATCGCTCGTCTGGCCCGCGGCCTGAGCTTCGGCGTCGGCTTCGAGTTGCGCTTCGCGCAGACGGTCGAAGAAGCGCTGGACTTCCAGCATGA
Source organism: Lysobacteraceae bacterium (assembly GCA_017990865.1). GTDB lineage: Bacteria > Pseudomonadota > Gammaproteobacteria > Xanthomonadales > Xanthomonadaceae > Lysobacter_I. The sequence continues at coordinate 6,064 of JAGNNB010000102.1, read as the reverse complement.
TCGGCCATGTGCCTTCGCGCGAAAGCGCCGAAACCATGAACCACGGTTCCTTCCAATCAAGTTCGGCGACGATGCTTTCCGCGCGTTCGCGGGCCTCGTCTTCGAACATCAGATCCGCTTTGTTCAACACGAGCCAGCGCGGTTTTTCGAGCATGCCGGGATCGTATTTGCGCAGTTCGTGCTCGATCGCGCGCACTTGCTCGACCGGCGATGCGGTCACGCCGCCCACCTCGACGCCGTCGTCGTAGGCCATCGGCGCCATATCCACCAAATGCAGCAGCAGACGCGTGCGCTGCACGTGTTTGAGGAACAAACTACCGAGCCCGGCGCCGTCCGCCGCGCCTTCGATCAAACCGGGAATATCGGCGATCACGAAGCTGCGATACGGCTCGACGCTGACCACGCCGAGATTCGGGTAGAGCGTGGTGAACGGGTAATCGGCGACTTTCGGTGTCGCCGCCGAAACGGCGCGAATGAAGGTGCTTTTGCCGGCGTTGGGAAACCCTAGCAAGCCCACATCGGCCAGCAGTTTCAGTTCCAGCTTGAGCGTGCGCTCCTCGCCCGGCAAACCCGGCAGCGCCTTGCGCGGCGCGCGGTTCACCGAACTTTTGAAATGCATATTGCCCAGGCCGCCCTTGCCGCCTTTGGCGACCAGCAAGCGTTGGCCGTGACGGGTGAGATCGCCGATCACCTCGTCGGTTTCCACGTTCGTCACCACCGTGCCGACCGGGACCACGACGGTGAGGTCTTCGCCGCCCTTGCCGTACATCTGTCGGCCCATGCCGTTTTCGCCGCGCTGAGCGCGGAAGCCGCGCTGATGGCGGAAATCGACCAGCGTATTGAGGTTTTCGTCGGCCTGCAGCCAGACGCTACCGCCGTCACCGCCGTCGCCGCCGTCCGGACCGCCGAGCGGAATGAATTTTTCGCGCCGAAAACCGACGCAGCCGTTGCCGCCGTTTCCGGCGGAGACATTGATTTCGGCTTCGTCGACGAGTTTCATTGGGGGCCGGGAATGGGGAATGGGGAATGGGGAATCGGAAAAGCGATACGCAGAAGTCTAATGCCTGCCGGTGAAGCCGTTGTGAGGTGGATTCCGTCGAATCGCCTTTAACGATTCCCGATTCCCGATTGCCGATTCCCGGCATAAAAACGAAAAGCCCCGCGCGAAGCGGGGCTTTTGCGACGCGTTGCGGCGACGGCGATCAGCCGGCGACGACGCTCACGGTACGACGCTTCTTGGCGCCCTTCACCGAGAACTCGACTTTGCCGTCGACCAATGCGAACAGGGTGTGATCGCGACCGAGGCCGACGCCCGAGCCCGGATGGAACTGGGTACCGCGCTGACGGACGATGATGTTGCCGGCATCGACGGCTTGGCCGCCGAACAGCTTCACGCCGAGATATTTCGGGTTGGAGTCGCGGCCGTTGCGCGAGGAACCTACGCCCTTTTTATGTGCCATGGCGGCTTCTCCTTACTTGTTGCCACCGGCGATGCCGGTGATCTGGATTTCGGTGTAGTGCTGCCGATGGCCCATCTGCTTGCGATGGTGCTTACGGCGACGGAATTTGACGATGCGGACCTTGTCGGCGCGGCCGTGGCCGAGCACCTTCGCGGTGACGCTGGCGCCTTTGAGCGCGTCGCCGAGGGTCACGCCCTCGCCGTCGCCCAGCATCAGCACGTCGTCGAATTTGATCTCGCTGCCGGCTTCGGCTTCGAGCAGCTCGACGCGGAGCGTCTCGCCTTGCATCACGCGGTATTGCTTACCGCCTGTGACCAGAACTGCGTACATGAATCGGATTCCTCTGTCGTTATTGGGTGTTGCCGGGGTGTCGCTCAAGAAAGCTTTGGGGTGTTGCTTGGGACTAACGGTGCCGCATACCGTCCAGGCGGACGGAAAGAGGCGGGATTTTAATGACTTACGGAACGCGCCGCAAGCCGCCCCAACCTCGTCCGTCACCCCACTCCACCCTCGGCCCGCCCGCTCCCTCCGCCGAGTGCCCGCTCGTCGGATTCCGACACGGCTTCTTGGAGCCTGTTCGGTGGCCGCGCCCGTCTGGGCGATCGACCCCATCCGCACCGTCCGAGCGCCTCAACCCACACACCGCCCCTGCACGGACCGCCTCGCGCATCGTCGATTACGGCGTATGGCGCGATGCATCGCCATGGATCGCGGTGCCGTAAACCGTTTGCCACGGAATTGTGCGCCGCGGCAATTTCGATGGTCTACGGATACGCCAACGACAAGACGCTCGCAGTCGAGCGTCCCGGCCCCCGTTTCTCTCGCCCACCCACCGGGGGCGGCACTTGCGAGCGCGGCGCCGAGCGGATTAGTCTCGGGGTTCGATTGTTGTCCGGGTGCATACAGGGGGCATACCGGCATATCGGAAAGACGATCTTCATGATCGTATGCAGTCGCGGCCCATCAACAGCCGCGGCGGAATCTTAAGGACAGGGGCCCCGTTTGACGTCGTTACGTCTTCGCTATCGACATGCGTCATGTTCATTCGACGACGGATATCTCCGCTGCGGACGCGCTGCGCATCTGCTGCGGGCGCCTCGTGCGCCTTCTCGCACCGCTCCAGATCGCGCGTCGCCGATTTTTTTCCTGCCCGCCCTGTTCACCGATCTCATCGCGCGATACGCCGCGCGAGCACCTTATCCCTTTTCCGACGGTCCGGTTCCACGGCCCTCGGATATCGCTTCCGATGCCCTCCGCATCGGAATTCGTTCGTCATGTGTGTCCCATGAAGGAGAGTTTGCATGAGTTCTCGTAAAAGACTCGATGCGCTGAAGCTCAGCGCCATCGCCGTCGCCGCCGCCGCCGCCATCGCCCCGATGGCGTATTCCGGCGGTCGTGCGGCGATCGTCAATAAAGTCACCGCGCCTTCGGCGAAAACCTCGCAGCTTGCGCAAAACGAAACGTCCGACCGTTTCATCGTCACCTACGCCAGCACCGCCTCGGCCAAAGCCAACGCCGCCGCGTTTCAGGGCAAGCTGGCCGCCGCTTCGAAGGCCGCCGGCACCAGCGTGCGCATGGGCCGTTCGCTGTCCACCGGCGCGGATTTGATTCGCACCGACCGCAAGCTCAACCGCGACGAATCCAAGGCGTTGATGGTCGAACTGCTGAAAGATCCAAACGTTCTGGCGGTGGAAGTCGACGCCAAGATGCAGCCGCGCCTGGTCCCGAACGACACGCTGTACGCGCAGCAATGGCATTACAAGAACGGCGCCGGCGGCATCAACGCCGAACCGGCTTGGGATATCACCCAGGGCAGCGGCGTGGTGGTGGGCGTGATCGACACCGGTATCACCCCACACACCGAACTGGCCGGTCAAACCGTGCCGGGTTACGACTTCATCGGCGACATCGATACCGCCGTCGACGGCGACGGTCGCGATGCCGACCCGAACGATCCGGGCGATTGGCACGACGGCGAATGCAATTTCTTCGGCATTCCGGAAGACAGCAGCTGGCACGGCACGCATGTGGCCGGCACCATCGCCGCAGCGACCAACAACGGCGCGGGCGTGGCCGGCGTGGCTCCGCTGGCCAAAATCCTGCCGCTGCGTACCCTCGGCAAGTGCGGCGGTTTCACCTCCGATATCGTCGACGCGATCACCTGGGGCTCGGGCGGCACGGTCGCAGGCATCCCGGCGAACGCCAACCCGGCCGAAGTGCTGAACATGAGCTTGGGCGGCAGCGGCGCGTGTAGCGTCGCGTTCCAGAGCGCGATCGACGCCGCGGTGGGTCGCGGCACGACGATCGTGGTCGCGGCCGGCAACTCCGGCGGCGACGCCGCGAGCGAACAGCCCGCGAGCTGCAACAACGTCATCAGCGTGTCCGCGGTCGGCCCGACCGGCACCCTCGCCGATTATTCGAACTACGGCCCGGTGGTCGATGTGGCCGCTCCGGGCGGCCCCGGCGCCAGCCCGGCGGCCGATAACGTGCTGTCCACGCTGAACCTCGGCCTGAGCACGCAAGGCGCCGAAGGTTACGCTTGGTACGCCGGCACCTCGATGGCCTCTCCTCACGTCGCAGGCATCGCGGCGCTGATCCAGTCGGCTTCGACCACGCCGAAGACCCCGGCGCAGGTGAAGAAGATCATCGAAAACACCGCGTACGCCAACGGCGGCTTCCCGGGCGGTTGTTCCTACGAGCAGCCCTGCGGCACCGGTATCGCCGACGCCACGGCTTCGGTCCGCGTCGCCAACGGCACCGATCCGCTGCCGTCCGACCCGCCGCCGCCGCCGCCGCCGCCGCCGGCCACCGAGTTGTTCAACGGCGACATTCTGTCCGGCCTGACCGTCGGCGCGAATGCCGAAATCAAGTATCAGTTGGTCGTGCCGAACGGTTCGTCGCACCTGTTGTTCGCGATGTACGGCGGTACCGGCGACGCCGATATCTACGTCAAGTACGGCGCGCCGCCGACCACGTCTTCGTACGACTGCCGTCCGTTCCGCTTCGGCAACGAAGAGACCTGCTTCTTCGCCGCCCCGCGCTCCGGCACCTGGTACGTGACGATCCGCGGCTTCTCGGCTTCGTCGGGCTTCTCGCTGTACAACACGTTCATCGATCCGAACTATCCGTACAAGCAAGCGGCATCGGTCGAGCAGTTGAGCAACCACCGCACGCGCGTGACGCTGACGTGGAAGCACGGCAAGGCCAACGTGGACATCTACCGCAACGGTTTGATCTACAACTCGCGTCGTAACACCTACACCTATACCGACAATTTCCGCATCGTCGGTAGCGGCGCGATGACCTACAAGATCTGCAACCAGGGCACCAGCGAGTGCTCGGACGAGGTCACGATCAACTACGCTTCGGCGCGGTCGGTCGGCATCTCCAGCCTGCGTCCGGGCAGCAACGCCGCTGTCGCGGCGAGCGCGCCGGTCGTCGGCATCCGTACGCGCAACGGCGTGGTGAAGAACGACCGTCTGCGTTGATCGTCGGCCGGTACGTTCCGGATCGGTCTCGTTCTCGAGACCGATCCGATCGTTCCTTCGAGGGGGCCCGGCGACGGGCCCTCTCTTTTCTCGGCATAGGCTCGATACGGGCGTATCGCCGCTGCGATTTTCACCCTCTCTCGCGTTCGGCGCAGCGCTCGCGCGGATCGCATCGCACGTTTCACGATCGACCCTGACCCCAGTTTCGCTGACCCCAGTTTCGAGGTTCCCATGCACAACTCGCCGCGCGCGCAGCGCACCGCGTTCTCGCCCACCCGTTCCTTGATGTCGCGCATCCCCGAAGCCTCGTTGCGGCCGCTGTTGTTTGCCGCCTTGAGCGCGCTCGCGCTGGCCGCGACCGGCTGCAAACCCGAGGAACCCGCACGCACCACCGCACCGAAAACCACGACGGTACCCGTGCGCGAACCCTTCGATGCGCATCTCACGCTGGCCAACAACGCCGGCCGCATCGATTTCGGCGGCGCGGTCGCCGATGAGGCCACCCGCAGCGCTTTAGACACCACGCTGCAAACGGTTTACCCGGGCGGGCGAGCCAACGGCGCGATCGAAGTCGATGCCGTCGCGCGCGCCGCCGCGTGGTCCGCCAGCTTGGAGCCGGTCCTGCGCGCGTTCGAAGCCGCGCAAGGCGCCGCCCTGCGATTCGAGGGCGATCGCATCGTGCTCAGCGGCCAGGTCGACGAAGCTACGCTCGCGAATCTGCGCGAGACCATCCGCAAAACTTTCCCCAACGCCAAGCTCGAAGGCCTCTTGGCCGAAGCCGAGAACACGCCCGCGATCGCCGAACTGCAAGCCTTGGCCGCGGCGCCGAATCCCGACGCCGTGAAATTGACGCGCGCGTTGAATCTGATGCCGGTGCGCTTCGACGAAGGCAAAGGCAACGTCAGCGAAAGCAGCCTGGCCACGGTGGCGCAGGCCGCGAAAGCGATCGCCGCGGCCCCGCCCGGCACGCGGCTGCGGATCGTCGGTCCAATCGTCGCCAGCAAGGACGCCGGCAACGATGTGTTCCTGTCCAAACAGCGCGCCGAAGCGATCAAAGCCCAGTTGATCCTGAGCGGCGTGCATCCGTCCGTCATCGAAACCCGCGGTTGGGGGCAA
>JAGNNB010000101.1 GCA_017990865.1 Lysobacteraceae bacterium | reverse complement strand
GCTGAGGGCAGGACGAGCGTGGTCAGAACGCGGCGGGTCGCGGCAAGAAGCGGCTTGATCGCCGGCCGCCGAGCGGTGCCCACGGAAGGCCGCACGGACCGCACGCTGTCATAGCCTGCCTGAATCCTCGCGGACGGGTGCCCGGTTTTATTCGAGCCTGGGCTCCCGCCCGGCCGCCCAGCCCGCAAAAAGCCCGAGATTTTCGGCCTTGCTTTATACTGCGCCGCACAAAACCGCTTCAGCGCCGCGCATTCCCCCCTCGCAAGATTGGCGAGGCCCGGGGCCTGTGCCATAGTTGATCGGTTTGCAATCACCGCTTTACACCACTTAATTTGTAGTCCTTGAAGACTCCGGGGAGACTTTTCATGCTCGAGCAACAGGCTTTGTGGATCGCGTTGGCCGCTGCGGTCATCGCGATTCTGTACGGCATCGTGTCCGCGCGCTGGATCATGGCGCAGCCGGCCGGCAACGAACGGATGCAGACGATCGCCGCGGCGATCCAGGAAGGCGCTGGCGCCTACCTGCGCCGGCAATACACCACGATCGCCATCGTCGGCGCCGTGTTGTTCTTCGTGATCGGGCTGGTGCCCGGTCTGGGCTGGCCCACCGCCATCGGCTTCGCCATCGGCGCGGTGCTCTCGGGTTTGGCCGGCTTTATCGGCATGTTCGTCTCGGTGCGCGCCAACGTGCGCACCACGCAGGCGGCGACCAAGAGCTTGAACGACGCCTTGGCCGTCAGCTTCCGCGGCGGCGCGATCACCGGCATGCTGGTGGTCGGTCTGGGCCTGCTGGGCGTGGCCGGTTACTACTGGCTGGTCAGCAAGGGCGCGACCGACGCCGAGGGCGTGAAGCAGGCGATGCAACCGATGATCGGCCTTGCCTTCGGCTCGTCGCTGATCTCGATCTTCGCGCGCTTGGGCGGCGGCATCTTCACCAAGGGCGCCGACGTCGGCGCGGACCTGGTGGGTAAGGTCGAAGCCGGCATTCCCGAGGACGACCCGCGCAATCCGGCCGTGATCGCCGACAACGTGGGCGACAACGTCGGCGACTGCGCCGGCATGGCCGCCGACTTGTTCGAAACCTACGCGGTGACCATCGTCGCCTCGATGCTGATCGCCGGCATCTCCTTCGCCAGTTATGGCAACGCCGGCGTGATGTACCCGCTGGTGTTGGGCGCGGTGTCGATCGTCGCCTCGATCGTCGGCACCTTCTTCGTGAAGGTCGGCAGCGACGGCAAGATCATGAAGGCGCTGTACAAGGGCTTGATCGTGGCCGGCGTGCTCTCGGCGATCGGCTTCTTCTTCGTCACCAAGCAGATGATCCCGTCGAATCCGATGCCGATCTTCTACTGCGCCCTGATCGGCCTGGCGCTGACCGCGGCGATGGTGGTGATCACCGAGTACTACACCGCGACCGAATACGCGCCGGTGCAGCAAGTCGCCAAGGCCTCCGAAACCGGCCACGGCACCAACGTCATCGCCGGCCTCGCCGTGTCGATGAAGTCGACCGCCGCCCCGGTGCTCGCGGTCGCCGCCGCGATCTACGGTTGCCATCACCTCGCCGGCTTGTTCGGTATCGCGGTCGCCGCGGTGTCGATGCTGTCGATGGCCGGTGTGATCGTCGCGCTCGACGCTTACGGCCCGATCACCGACAACGCCGGCGGCATCGCCGAAATGTCGGGTCTGGATAAAGAAATCCGCAAGACCACCGACGCCCTCGACGCCGTGGGCAACACCACCAAGGCCGTGACCAAGGGCTACGCCATCGGTTCGGCCGGTCTGGCCGCGCTGGTGCTGTTCGCCGATTACGCGCACAAGCTGGACGAGAAGTTCGGCGTGAATGCGGTGGATTTCTCGATCGACCGTCCGGACGTGCTGATCGGCCTGTTGATCGGCGGCATGATTCCGTTCCTGTTCGGCGCCTACGCCATGCAGGCCGTGGGCCGCGCCGCCGGTGCGGTGGTGGAAGAAGTGCGCCGCCAGTTCCGCGAGATCAAGGGCATCATGGAAGGCACCGGCAAGCCGGAATACGACAAGGCCGTCGATCTGCTGACCAAGGCCGCGATCAAGGAAATGATTCTGCCGTCGCTGCTGCCGCTGATCATTCCGATTCTGGTCGGCCTGATCCTCGGCCCGGCCGCGCTGGGCGGTTTGCTGATGGGCACGATCGTCACCGGCCTGTTCGTCGCCATTTCGATGTGCACCGGCGGCGGCGCGTGGGACAACGCCAAGAAGTACATCGAAGAAGGCCACCACGGCGGCAAGGGCAGCGAAGCCCATAAGGCCGCGGTGACCGGCGACACCGTCGGCGACCCGTACAAAGACACCGCCGGCCCGGCGATCAACCCGTTGATCAAGATCATCAACATCGTCGCCCTGCTGCTGGTGCCGATGCTGCCGATGAACAAGGCCGACGCCGACACCGCGATGATGCCGGCCGGTCACGCCGCCGATGTCGCCGCCGCCACCGATGCCGCGGCTGCGGCCGCCAAAGCCGCGGAAGAAGCCGCGGCCGCGACGACGGCGCAAGCCGAAGCGCAAGCGAAGGCGCAGGCCGCCGAGGCCGCGTCCGCGGCGACGGCCGCCGCGGGTTCGGCGGCGAAGCTGTATTTCGGTTCGGGCTCGGCCAAGCTGCCGGTCGACGCCTCGAAGACGCTGGCGCCGATCGCCGAGGCCGTCCTCGCCGATTCGAGCAAGCGCGCGGTCGTCTCGGGCTTTCACGACGCCAGCGGCGACGCGAAGGTCAATGCCGAATTGGCGCGCGAACGCGCGAACGCCGTGAAGGGCGCGCTCGTCGCGGCCGGCGTGTCGGATTCCGCGATCGACATGGAAAAGCCCGCGCTGACCACCGGCGACGGCAACGCCGACGAAGCCCGTCGGGTCGAAGTGTCGGTGAAGTAAATGTGGCGCCGGACACGCCCTCGAGGGCGTGCCCGGACACCGCAACGCAAGACGATGCGCGATACGGCGCCCACGCGGCGCCGCAACGCACAGCAAGACAAGACAACGACGAGACCACGATGAACCCATCGCGCCACTCGATCCGAAACGCCGCCCTCGTGGCGGCTTTTTGTTGCGTGCTTTCCGCCTGCGTGCTTTCGGCATGCGCACCGTCGCACGACACCGCAGCGCGCTCCAGCGATACGACGGACTCAGCGACGGAGACCGAGGCGGAAAGCCCCATGCTGTCGCAAGCCCGCGCCGATGTCGCGACCCGGCTCATTCGCCAGGAACGCGACGGCACCGCACCGCCGACGCCGCCGGCCGACCTCTATGCCCTGGTCCGCTATCGCGCGCCCGGCGGCGAGTATTCGGCCTACCTCACGCCGCGTCCCGCGACGCCGGGCAAACGGCCGGCGATCGTGTGGTTGACCGGCGGCGACTGCAACACCATCGGCGACGTGTGGTCGCCGCAACCGCGCGACAACGACCAGAGCGCGATGGCTTACCACGAAGCGGGCATCGTCGCGATGTTCCCGTCGCTGCGCGGCGGCAACGACAACCCCGGCGTGCGCGAAGGCTTTTACGGCGAAGTGCAGGACGTGCTGGCCGCCGCCGATTATCTGGCGACGCTCGATTACGTCGATCCGCAGCGGATTTATCTTGGCGGCCACAGCACCGGCGGCACCCTGGCGCTGTTGACCGCCGAAACCGATGCGCGTTTCCGCGCGACCTTCGCCTTCGGCCCGGTCCACGACGTGTCGGTTTACGGCCCCGACATGCTGCCGGTATCGCTGGACGATGCGCGGGAAATCCGCCTGCGTTCGCCCGGTTATTGGCTGCCGTCGATCCGCAGCCCGACCTATCTGTTCGAGGGCGATCGGGACGGCAACGTCGCCGACTTGGCGCAGATGCGCGCCGCGAACCGCAACCCGCAGGTGCGCGCCTTCCTGGTGCCGCACGCCAACCATTTCAGCGCGCTGGCGCCGATGAATGCCCTGATCGCGCGAAAAATCCTCGCCGACGCCAACGGCGGCGAACCGCTGCGGATCGAAGAACAGGACATCGCCGAAGCGATGCGCTGAGGCACGCGAAGACGCGAAGACGCGAGGAGACGCGCGTCCGACCTCGCCGATCGAACCGCTCCGAGAGCTTTTCGCCCGCGAATGCCGCTGCGCAACAACAGCCGGGGTAAACTGCCCCACCCCGTACGCACAGGAGCCCCGCATGGGCCTGGATCTCGTCTCCACCGGCAAACATCCGCCGGACGAAATCAACGTCATCATCGAAATCCCCAAGGACGCCGAGCCGGTCAAATACGAGGTGGACAAGGAGTCCGGCGCGATCTTCGTCGATCGCATCCTGTCCACGCCGATGCGCTACCCGTGCAATTACGGCTACATCCCGCACACGCTCTGCGGCGACGGCGACCCGGCCGACGTGCTGGTGATCCTGCCGCTGCCGTTGATCCCGGGCTCGGTGATCCGCGTGCGCCCGGTGGGCGTGCTGCGCATGAAAGACGAAGCCGGCGGCGACGAAAAGTTGCTCGCAGTGCCCGTCGACAAAGTCTTCTCCGGCTACAAGCACATCCAGGACATCGACCAGGTCAGCGAACACTGGATCGAACGCATCGGCCATTTCTTCGAGCACTACAAAGACCTCGAAAAAGGTAAATGGGTGAAGCTGGACGGCTGGGGCGGCGTCGAGGAAGCCAAACGCATCATTCTCGAAGCGATCGAACGCTACAACGACATGCCGGAAAGCGAGAAGCCGCGGTTCTGAAGAAGGCGGCCGTGAAGAAGGCGGTTCTGAATATCACGGTTCCGATCGCCTTCGCCGCGACACGCGATCGACGCTGGCATCGCCAAGAAAAAACCGCGCATTTGCGCGGTTTTTTCTTGGGTATCGCGAAGCCAGCGTAGCGGCATCGTTCCGCTGCCGATCAGGCGTACTCGCCGGGCGGTTTCGCAGCGACGTATCCGCCCGCGGGCGCCACCACGGCGCGCGAGAGCATCACCATCAGCACCTGGAAGAACGGCATTTCGTTACGCAGGGTCACGCCCTGGGCCTGCGGCTTGAGGCCGGCGGCGAAGGCGTCGAACGCGGCGCGGAATTGCGGGCGGCCTTCGGGCGAATCGCCGTACTGCGCCCACAGCCCCTTCCATTGCCGCACCAAACGCATGACGGACTGCTGCAACGTCGGCAACTGCGCGTGCGGCAGCGACTCGGCGATCAAGAACGACAAATGTTGACTCAGTTCCCAAGGCGTCATCACCGTCGGGACATTGCGACTCTCGCAGGCGAACTCGGCCGGCGCGTTCGCGTCCGGCGCCACGCGTCGTGCGGGCCAACCGTCTTTCGGCGCGTCGTGGGTGCGGCCGTGCGCGGCGAGCTCCCAAAACGCCGCGCCGCCGACGCTGTCGCAAACCAGATGGATGCGCGAACGCGTCGCGTCGTTCAGCACGCGATGTTGGCGCCAGGTGTCGAAGATCCAGCACTCGCCCGGGGCCATGTTGATGGTGATAGCGTCGCATTCGAACTGCACCGTCGGCTGGGTCACGATCGGCACGTGAATGCGCATGCGTTCGACCCAGTAGTAGCCCTGGTCGGTATGGCGGGCGACTTCCGCCTGCCCGGCCAAACGCATCAAACGCGTGCGGCCGACGGTGGCGCCGAAACTGGCGATGACCTGGCGCAGATAACGGCAACGCTGCAGATGCGGCGTGGGCCGCATGTCGCCGGAGAACGCTTCGTCGTCCGGATCGCCGCCGACCGACACCAGCGGCAGCATCGAATTGCCCGCGAAACCCTGCGGATGCGGCTTCCAGACCGACTCGCCCAGCGCCTCGATTTCGGCCGCCAGCGCATCGGCGTCGAACAGCAGCGGAATCTGAAGGAAGGGCACGGGCAGTTTCACGGCGAGATCCTGGCGCGGACGCATTCGGGTGGGGCGCCGGCATTGTAGGGCGAAATTCGACTCCCGCTTTGCGCCGGATCAGCGTTCCGACAGCAGCGGCGCCGCCCGCGATGTCGACGGAAACGCCACGCGCGATCCACCTCGAAGCGACGACGCCCGGTCGACGCGCTCGAACCCGTCGGAACGCATATCGGCCGAGCGCGCGATACCGGATGCGCATCGCCATAAAAAAGCCCCGGCGAACCGGGGCTTGAACGTCGGTCGCGTCCGTGGAGAGAGACACGGAACGCGAACGAACGGTTCGTGCGGGCGCGGGGGGCGCGCTCGCGCGAGGGGATCAGAACTTCTGGTTGTATTGCATATAGAAGAAGCCACCGCCCGGCAGGTCGTAAGCGCCATCGAAGGAATGCGCGAACGAACCTTGAACGACCGGCGGTTCCTTCCCGAAAACGTTGCGCGCGCCGAACGTGACCTTGCCGTTCCACGGCGTCTTCCAGCCCACTTGCACGTCGTGGAAGGTCGTCGACGGAATGCGGTTTTCGAAACGCAGGAAATTGCCGTTGGCATCGTAAATATCGTGATCGCAAAGCTCACGCGGGCTGATGCCGTACTCGAAGTAGTTGCCACCGGCGCAGGCTTCGTCCATGCCCGAGTAGTAGCGCATGGCCCAACTGGCGTTCCAGTCGCCCTTCTGCCACGAAGCGGTCAGGTTGGAACGCACACGCCAGTTCGGGTTTCCGGTGTAATTGCCGATGGTGATGCCGCGCGCCGACGCCGCGTTGATGTTGTTCTCGACGGTGTAGGTGTTATCCCATTGGAACGCGAACTTGCCCCAGGCGGTTTCCGGCAGCGCATACGTGAACTGCAAGTCGTAGCCTTCCACGAAACCTTTGTTCAGATTGAACGAACTGGTGCGCAATTCGAGGATGTTACCGGTCGTGTCGCGCTGAATCAGCGAACAGAACAGGGCTTGCTGCGCGGCATCCACCGGCGCGGTGGGGCCGGCGCCGAAGTTCTGATAACAGCCGTTGAGAATGCCCTGCGTATTGCGGCCGGCCAGCGCATCCTCCAGTTCGATCTTGTACCAATCGAGGCTGACGTTCAGACCCTCGACCCAGCTCGGGCTGTAGACGATACCGATGCTTCGGGTAGTGGCCGTTTCCGGCTTCAGATTCGGGTTGCCGCCAACCAACGAGCGGATTTGCCCGTTGGGCTGCGCGACGCCGCCGATGGGCACGCCATCCGCCTGACAGCGCGCGGAATTCGTCGCCGCATTGCCAATATTGAAGGGATTGCAAGGGTCGGCTGCGGGCGCGAAGGTTTCGGTACCGCCGCCGAACAGAGCGACCGTCGAGGGCGCCGCGAACGATTCGGAGTGGGTGGCGCGCAGCAGCAAATCGTCGAACACCTGCCATTTGATGCCGATTTTCTTCGCCGTATCGCCGCCGATATCCGGCTTGACGTTGCGTCCGCCGAAGAAGCCGCTGGCGTCGTAATCGGAACGGCGCGCCGCCACGTTCAATTCGAGCAATTTGAACCCCGGAATGTCGGCCAGAAGCGGCGCGTTCAACTCGAGGTAATACTCGTCGACGCTGACCTCGCCGCGCGAGGGCTCCGCGAAATTGGTCGACGAACCGCCGCCCGCGACCAGAGCGTCCTGCGAGACGTCGATCTTGTCGCGACGATGCTCGGCGCCGATCGCGAAGCCCAAGGGGCCGGCCGGCAATTCGACGATTTCGCCGGACAGATTGGCGAAATAATCGTGGGTGACGGATTCCTGATGATCGTTCAGGCTGTAGCTGATGTAGCGAACCATCGCATCGCGTTCCGCCTCGGTGATCACGCCCGCGCCGACGCCGAGATCGGGGCCGCCGAACACGTTGAACGGTACGCAGCCGGCGATGACGTTGCCGGGCGTACCGCAATGCAGACCGGTGCCGTCGCGGAACGAGGGACCGACCGCATTGCGCAGGTTGAACAGATTGATGTAGTTATCGCCGGTCTGCGTGCGTCGCGAATTCAGATACGAGAATCCGGCGTCCCAATACATCGCCCGATTGGCGATGTCGAAGGTACCGTCCAACCATGTGGTCACGGCGGTGTCGTCGAAATCGAAGGAATTGTGGCGCGGCCCGACGGCGATGGCGCGGAAGTTGGCGCCGCGCAGATCCTGACCGAACGGGTTGAACACGTTGTTAGCGGTCGGCGCGAAGGCCCACTGCGGCCCGTTCACGCCGCGGATATCCATCGTCAACGGCACTTCGGCGAGCTGCTGCACCGAATCGCGATGCGTGTAGACCGCCTGGACGTTGGCGTTGACTTTGTCGGTCAAGCGCAGCGAGCTTTGCCCGTACACGTTGAAGCGTTCGATCGGCTGCAACAGATAATTGACCGGCGCGAAGTTGTAGCGATCGGAACTGCCCGAACCGTCGAAGGTGTAGTTGATGAAAGCACGGAAGTCCGACGCGGCCGTGCCCGGACGCCCTTCGTTCAACGTGAACGGACCACCGGCGACCGGCGCGCAGGTACGGAAACCGGCGGGCGTTCCGCTCACGGCACCGTCGCAGCGGGTGAAATTGCCGCGCGGCGTGGTGCCGGAACCGAAAATGCCGCCCGAGGCGAGATCGCCGCCGCCGAAGATCGGCTCCGAAGAGATTTTGCGATCGCCGGCGAAGACTTCCTGCTTATCTTCATAGCTGACGCTGAACATGGCGTTCCAGCGGTCGCTGTTGGCGCCGACGGTGAAATCGTAGGATTGCTGCGAACCGTCGCCCTTGGTGTAGCCGCCGAGGTACACGCTGGCGTCGGCGCCTTCGAAATTGCTTTGGGTGATGATGTTGATCACGCCGGCGATGGCGTCGGAGCCGTAGATCGCCGAGGCACCGTCTTTCAGCACTTCGATGCGTTCGACGACCGAAATCGGAATGGTGTTGAGATCGACCACGCCGCCCGGCTGCGTCACCCAGCGACGCCCGTTGACGAGAATCAGCGTACGCCCGGCGCCGAGACCGCGCAGCGAGACGTTCTGCGAACCGTCGCTGCCGTTGGTGGTGGTGGTGACGTTGCGCAACGCGCCACCGTCGCTGGCGGTGATATTGAACAGCACGTCGCCGACCGAGGTCAGGCCGGTTTGCTCGATCGCGGTGCGGTCGAGGGTGAGCACCGGCGAAGTGCCTTCGGTCTCCGCGGCGCGCGGAATGCGCGTGCCGATGACGTTGACGCGATCGAGTTCCTGGGGTTTTTCGTCGCTGTCTTGCGCCG
>JAGNNB010000100.1 GCA_017990865.1 Lysobacteraceae bacterium | reverse complement strand
CGACCTCGTCGGAGTCTTCGGCCAGCTCGATATCCAAATGCAGGCCGCAGATGCCGATCAAAATCCGGGCGAGCCGCTCGTGATAGGTGCCGTTGCGGATTTGCGCCGAAAGTTTGAGCGGAATGGCGTGAGGCGATGCGGCGGATTCGAGCTGATGCCGATTGACCGGCCGCAGTTTGAGCACCAGATCGGCCGCGGCGCGCTGCGGATGGATGTAGCGCTGCGAATCGATCGCGCGACGCTCCATCGAACGCAGCACGGTTTCCATGGCATGCCCGCGTTCGTTCACGTCGCGGTGAATCTTCCACGCGCGTCTCAAATCCTCGTCGATGTCCAGGAACACCGCGACATCGAAGCGTTTGCTCAAGCGCGGCATGCGCAGCGCGTGCAAACCCGAGACCACGACGACATCGTTGCGCTGCAGAATCACCGGCGCGAGAAAACGCCCGGCGGTATGGTCGTAATGGCGGCAGATCACCGGCTTGCCGTCCATCAACGCCAGCGCATCGCTATTGAAACGCTGCAGATCGTTCGCGCGCGGGTTGAGGTGGGTCAAGCCTTTCCACATCGGCGCAAAACGATCCCATACGTGGTAGTCGTCGCCGGACAGATGCACCACGGTATGCGAACCGAAAATGCCGGTCAGCGCGCGCGCCAGCGTGTCTTTGCCCGCGCCGGAATCGCCCGCGATGCCCAGCCGCAGCGGTTTCTGCGAAATCCGGAAATAGTCGTTACGCGCGACCCGCTCACGCAGCATCTGCAGGATCAGCACCACGCCGGTGGCGATCACCAACGTCATCCACAGCGAGGAGAGATGCGGCGTCGCGGCGGCGGCGATGGGCGCGAGCGCTCCGGCGATATTCCAGCCGAACGGTTCGACCGTCGCGCCGGGCGAAATCACCACATGCATGCCGATCACCAGCGCCGAGAGCGCTGCGGTCAATAGAATCGCGCTGCGGTCGCCCTGCAATTGATGCGCGACCAGGAACGGTACCAACCACAGATACCAGCCCGGCGGCGCGGGCGTGGTCATCACCACCAGGAAGAACGACAACCCGGTTACGGCCAGCAACAGGTCGAAGCTGATGCGACGCAACCGCCAGACCGCGTACGCCGCGAGCAGATACAACGTCGGCGTGAGATACAACTCCATCGTGTGGCCGAGCGGCAAGGCGAAATCGAAAATGCGCGAGGATTCCTGCGTACCGAGCACCATCCGCAGAAAACCGGGCGACAACAGACACAGCGCTTGCGGGATCAAGCCGATCGCCAAACCGATCGCGAACGGCGTTTGCAGCGTGCGCAAACGCTTGTTGCGCCACAGATAAATCGCCAGGAACGGCACCGCCAGCAACATGCTGAATTTGGCCGACAGCGACAGACCGAGCGCGAGACCGCTGGCGCGGGCGCGCAGATCGCGCAACAGCGTCAGCGAGGCCAGCAGCAGCGCGATGGGGATGATGTCGGTCTGGCCGTTCCAGTACGTCACGTACAGCACGATCGGCGACCACCAGTACAGCCAGAGCAATTTGCGCGGCTGTTGCGGAAACAAGCGATTGAGCAGGAGCAGCGCGGCGAGATCGGCGAGCAGCAAACTGGCGCGGAAACCGACGGCGAGGAACGCGTCGTATCCGCTGGCGGCGCTCAGCAGCCAACCCAGGGCCAGTGTCGGCAAGTGCGCGATCAACATCACCGGTCCGTAGGGATACGCCAACGGCGTTCCGCCATCGTCGAGGAAGGTCGTCCACGGATCGATCGACGGATGCGCGATCGCGTGCTCGACGAAGGGCACGAACCACGTTTGCTGGATTTGCGGCGCGAGGAATGCGATCAACAGCAGACGCAGCGCCAAACCAGCAAGAAATACGGGCGAGCGCCGAATCGATTTCGGCAACCCGATCTTCGAGGACAAGGATTCGATGCTCAACGCCACAGGTCGGGTTCCTTGGTGCAAACGGCGTCGGCGACGATGCCCTCGCGCGCCAACAGCGCGCGCAGGGCGGGAATTTCGGTCGCGGCGTCGCGTCCTTGCAACTCGGGCGAGACCACACATAACTGGAAGCCGGCCGCGTGCAGGCGTTCGGCTTGCGCGCGATCCAGCGGGAAGCGCGTGAAGCAATCGACCCAGATCCAACGCACTTGTCCCGCCAGCGTCAATGCGGTGTCGATCGATTCGAACTCGGACACGCGCACTGCGCAGCGCGATTCGCCCGCGCGCGCGGTGCGGATCAGGAATGGAAAGGACTGATCGAGGAAAAACCAGTCTTCGATCCCGCGCTCTCGCATCAGCGCGATCAAGCGTTGTTCGAGCCCTTCCTCTTTGACGTTGAGGATCAACAGACGATGCCGGTAGTCGTCGAGCCAGCGCTCGAAATCCTCGCCGTCGACGAACGCGTCGTGATGCACGATCAGACGGTCGCCATGGCTGCGCAGATCGAGCTCGACGCCGTATTCGGTCGGCGTGGCGCGCAGTTCTTCGGCGGTATTTCGACGGTGGCGGACGAGAATCATGCGGTAGGGACCGGAGGCGGAGGCGGCGCGTCTTCGCGAGGGAGCTCGCGACGCAGACGCAGGCTGTAATCCACCGTGCGGCGGATGAAGCGCGCTTTCGCGCGCCAGTTCACGTTCCAGTGCGAGACGCCGTGCGCGCGTTCGCCGAAGCGCACCGGAAAACGGCGTACGCGCAGGCCGCGATGCAACGCTTCGTAGTACGCGTACAGATCGAGCGAGAAATCGTGCGGCGGCGAACGCCAGCGCGCATGGAAAGCGCGCGGAAACAGCGTCGGTTGCGCGTTGATGTCCCACAGCCGGCGACGCAGCAGAAACGTTTCGAACACGGACATGCCGACGGTGAATATCGTATCGGCCAGCGGCCGTCCGTAGCGGCTGCCTTTGACGAAGGCCCCATCGGACGCGCCTTCGAACAATTCCAAACCGCGCAGCGCGTCGGCCGGGTCGGTCTGCATATCGGCGTGCGTCCAGCCGAGGATCTCGCCCTCGGCCGCGGCGAGCCCGGTGAGAATGCCGAAGCCGTAGCCTTGATTCTTCTCCACCCGCACGCTGCGGATGCGCGAGGGTTCGCGCAACAGTTCCGCCAAGACCGCGGGCGAGTCGTCGGTGGAGCCGTTGTCGACCAGAATGACTTCGACATCCTCGCGCACGAAGACTTCGCGCAAACGCGCCACCAACAGCGGCAAGTTGCGCGCCTCGTTGTAGCAGGGGATGACCAAGCTCAAACGCATGCCGTCGTCACTCCGCGTCGATCTTGCGCAACACCACCGATCGACCCATCGCGAACACCGAGGGCATCATCTTCACCAATGCGCCGTCCAAGGCGTCGATTGCACGCAGGGCAAACATCGGCAATTCGACCGTCTTCGCGCGCACCACCACGCCGCCCGAGGCGAGGAACACGAAGCATTCGTTGAGTTCGTTCTTTTCGATGCGGAAGCCGGGAATGCGACGTTCGAATTCGTCTTCGTTCTCGAACATCAGCTCCGGGATCGCGCAATTGGCCGACCAGGGGTCGCGCGGGTCGTTGGCGACGACGTTCGGATCGAACACGTCGATATCGTAGGACCAGCCCTCGTGCCGCATCGCGCGCAGGGCGAGTTTGAGCATGAAACTGGTGTTGAGCTCCTGAATCAGCACCAATCCGTTCGGCGCGAGCATCCTGTGGACGCTGGCGAAGAAACGCGCGGGGTTGGTCAGGTGATGGATCATATGGCTGAAGATCGCCGCATCGATCGAACCGTCGGGGTAGGGCGGATTCATCGCATCGGCGACATCGTCGGTCCACGGACGCGGCTCGACGTCGGTGATGCGAAAGCCTTCGTGACGAATGAATTCCTTGCTCAGCCCGGAGCCGGCGCCGAATTCGACGACGCGCATCCCCGGCCGCAAGTGCGCGTTCATCCAGTCGTAGCGTTTGCGCAGCAGGTATTCGAGATTGCGTGGGCGATGCGCCAGAAAATATTCGCGGGCACGGGCGACATCGCCCTCATGTTCGAAGCGGTTCTCTTCGTGCGTGGGGAAATACGTGCGCGGCAACGGCCAGGATGCGGGACCTTTGCGTGGGCCGCTCGTGACGGCACCGTCTTTTTTGCGCGCGTGCCGTCGCACGGCGCTGCGGCCGCTGCGCGTCGCGCGCAGGATCGGCGTTTCGAGATCGCCGCCACTGTCTCCGCAACGGTTATCGGCATGCGTGCGCACGTTCGCGCCGGCGGTTCCGATCGAACCGATGGCGAGCGCGATTGCGGTCAAAAAAGCGAGAAAGCGCGGCATGGCGTGTCCTTATTCCATGGTGGCGAGGGTTTCGCGCGAAGGCGTCGGCGCGGGGATTCGGCGGTCGAGCGCTTTCGCGTACGGGTGCGAGGGCCAGTGGTCGAAGCAGCGCTGCCAGTATTCGAACGTGCGCAAATCGTCCGGCGTGCCCCAACACAGATAGTGTTCGATCTCGAAGGTCTTGCAGCGCAAACCGAGCGCGATCGCGTCGTTGATGCAGGTATCGACGTAGAACTCGCCGTTGACGCGGCCATCGCGCGCGATCATCGCTTCGGCCGCCGCGACGAAATCGCGCGCGCGCTTGAAGGTGAACGTGCCGACCACGATGGGATCGCGCGTCGGATCAGCCAGCGGCGTTTTCACCGAGACCGCGCGCACTACGCCGTCGCGCTCGTCCACCCAGCCGTAATGCTGCGGACGGCGAATCGCGCCGGGATAACCGCGCGCCACCCACACCACGACATCGGCGTCGGCATCGTCGAGCGCTTCGCGTAGGGCATCGGCATCGAAGATCGCGCCGTTGTCGCAGGCGCCGATGGTCAGTGGCGCGTCGAGATCGGTTTCGCTCAGGCCCATCAGGCAGGTGCGCGCTTGACCGTCGGTGACGGCCTGCAATTCGACCGTCGCGCAGCCGGGGAAACGCTTCCGCAGCGTGGTTTCGATCGCGTCGAGTCCCGGCAGGTCGCGACGCAATACGAACACGTGCTTGTCGGCGGCGGGCAAATCCAGCGTCGCTTGCACCACCATCGGTTCGCCCGAAACCGGAATCAGCGGCTTGGGCAAGGTATGACCTTCCTGCGCGAAGCGCGAACCGAGACCGGCCATCGGCACCATCGTCGTTCCGCGTTGGCGCACTGCGCGGCGCTGTCGCGCCGGATCGACCAAGCCGCGAAACGCTTGCGACCAATAGCGATATTCGGCCAAATCCTCGGGCGTACCCCATTGCATGAAATGGTCGAGTTCGAACACCGTGACCAAGCCGCCGTCTTCCAGCAGCGGGCGATACGCCAGGCTGACGTAATACTCGCCGTTCAACGCCAATTCCGGACGCGCCATGCTGCGCGCGAAACAATCGGCCATCTTCGCCGTCGACGAAAAATAGTACGTGCCGCTGGAGGCGTACTCGCTCATCGGCCGGTCGGTGTAGGGCTGTTTTTCCTGGATCGCCAGTACCCGCGGGCGAGTGCGACCGTCGCTCGCTAGCATCGGCTCGGTGCGTACGTAGGCGTAATTCGTCGAACCGGTCATGTGCGGATGAAAACCGGTGTAGCACGGGATCGCGCCGTCGCAACCGCTTTCCTCGACATCGCGCAGGAACGCGGCGTAATCCCATACCGCGGTGAAATCGCAGTAATTGACGATGGTGGGTTTCGCAGGATCCAACGCGTCCAAAGCTTGCAGTACCGCATTCACCGGGCCGAGCTTGTGCGGATCGATGCCGACGATGCGCCCGGTCGGGCAATCGCGCATCAGCCGTTCGGCCATCGCGAATTCCGGCGTGTCCAAGTGATCGCGATTGCAGACGAACACGAAATCGGTTTCGCCCGGAAACAGATCCATGACGTGCGAGACGATCGGTTTGCCTTCCACCTCGATCAGGGGTTTCGGCACGGTATAGCCCGCGCGGCGGAAGCGCTCTCCGAATCCCGACATCGGTACCACGATCTGCATGCTCAGGGTCTTCCTTGGTCGGTCGTTGCGGGAATGGGGAGCGGAACAAGTGTTGGAACGAAAGACGCGGTCATCGGGGGACGGGCGGCGCGTCGGGCGCGACCGCGTCGCGCGTGCGACGGTACGCTTCCGCCTCCCAACCCATCAGCGCGGCCACATCCTCCAGCGTCAAAAACCGCAGCGAGGCGTGGTCATCGAGTCGCAGGCCGACATCGGCCAAGCAACCTAGCATGGCGCAGGCGCCCGGGCTGAGACTGGGCGAGAGCAGAACGCCGGCGCCTTCGACGATGGCGTATGCGGGTTCGACTGCGCCGCGTTCGCTTGCCGCAGCCAAGGCCGAGCGCAGCGACATCGGCCCACCAGCTTCGTTCGCACCGGGCACAGCGAACGCGCGTTCGCCGAGAAAAACGACGTGATCCGGGTAGAGCGCGCCCCGCAGGGCAATCGCGCGCACCACCGGATCGATGCCGATGGCGTGCAGCGAAAGGTCGTCGGCGATACGCCAACCGGCGTCGTTGACGGCTTCCAAGCGCGCAAAATCGGGCGGTGATGGCGTGCGCGCCGGAAGCGCCAATCGCGCTTCGACATCGCGCAGTCGCGCCTCGGCGCTCGTGTAATCGTTTCCAGCCACGACGAGGCCATGGCTGCCCAACACCAATACGTCCGGGGGCGTGCACGCTTGCGAGAGCGCTTCGCGAACCGCGTCGGTCAGCGGCAGCCCGGGGCGCCGATACGGCACCCATGCCCAGCGCAAACCGTCGAGGCGGGCAGCGAGCGCCGTTTCCGCGTTGGTTCGCACGGCATGCGCGATGGTATTCACCGAATGCACGTGCAAAACGACCGCTTGCGGCATCAACGCATGCAGTGAGGTTTCGATGGACGGTCGCGGCCCACCCGGCGGAGCGAGCGCTCGCAGCGCCGCTTCGGGGTCGGTTTCGGCCATCGCCGCGCGCACGCCGCTCAGCGGCAAATGCACGAAAATATCTTCCGTCTCAGCATGTGCGAGCCAAGTGCCGGATGCTTTGACCCAGAAGTCGTCGCCGGACTTGTAGGATGTATTGCCTCCACCGCCCTGTACCGATGCACGATCAACGCCCAGGCGCGCAGACAACGCTGCCAATTCGCCCGGCGCCGATGGCGATCGACGTGACGACGATCCTTGGGACGATCCTTGGGTTGTCGCGTTCAACGAGACCTCCTCGTCGCGGCGGTCGTGTCCGGAACATTCGCGAAATGCCGTATTGCATGCGATTGCGCAAACAGTGCGGTCCATGTCGCTGAGGCCACGATGCACATACGAGCGTACGCCGAAGGATGGGGAATGGAGTTGCGACCGCGTTTTGTGATCGCGGCTTGCAGAATAAGCCGTGTATGATACGTTGGAAAGCGGTACGCGCAGTATCTCCCGCTCATATGCGAATCCATTTCATTTACCGAACCCCCTATGCGACAGGGACGTTGACCCCATGAGCGAAACCGACCAACGCGTTACCGAAGACTCCCAAGATCGACGCGAATTGCTGCGTAAATTGGCCGCTCAAGCGCGTGGTAAACGCAATCGCATCGCGCCCGCGCCGCGCCCCGAGCGCATTCCGCTCAGTTCTGGCCAGCGCCGGTTGTGGTGGTTGGATCAATTGTTTCCGGGGATCACCGCCTACAACGCGCCGACCGTGTATTGGTTGCGCGGTGATTTGAACGCGGATGCTTTGCGGACCGCGTTGCAGTCCTTGATCAATCGTCATGAAGTGTTGCGCACAGTCTATCTCGCGCAGAGCGGCGAACCGTTCCAGCGAATTCTTCCGACGATGCCGTTGCGGTGGGATGCGATCGATGCGCGAGGCGATACGCCGGAATCGCGCCGCGACGATGCATTGGCGCGTGCGCGCGACGCCGCGTCGCAGCCGTTCGATTTGACGCGCGATGCCTCCCTCCGTGCATCGTTGATCCGCGTCGAGCCGGATCTGCATCTGTTGTGCATTGTGTATCACCACATCGCGATCGACGGCTGGTCGATGGCGATGCTGTCGAAACAATTCGCGCAGGCCTACAACACGGTACTCGACGGCGGAACTCCGGATACCACGGCGTCGGAATTGCAGATCGCGGACGTCGCGATCTGGCAGCAGGAGGCCGTGTCCGGGCAAGCGCTCGAAAGGCAAATCGATTATTGGAAAGAGCGCCTCGAAGGCGCGCCCGCAGTGCTTGATCTGCCAACCGATCGGCCGCGTCCCGCGGCGCAAACGTTTCGCGGCGACAGTTGGTCGACGCGCATTCCGGAACCGCTGTATCGCAAACTCGAAAACATCGGTCGCGAACGTCAATCGACGATGTCGATGCTGGTGCTCACCGCGTTCCAAATACTGCTCTCGCGCTACAGCAACCAAGATCATGTGGTGATCGCCGCCGGTTCGGCCGGCCGCACACGGCTGGAATTGGAGAACGTCGTCGGTTTCTTCATCAATCTGCTGCCGTTGCCGCTGGATCTATCCGATGCGCCGACCTTCCTCGACGCCTTGGACCGCACGCGCGACACGATGCTGGCGTCGATGGACAACGGCGACGCGCCGCTCGACAAGATTCTGGAGCGTCTGCGCGTGCCGCGTTCGAGCAGCTACACGCCGTTCGCCCAGGTGATGTACTTCTTCCAGAACTATCCGCGCCTGGATCTCGGCATGACCGGCATCAGCGTGGATTACCCGCATTTGTCGCAGTGCCGGCAACCGACCGCGCAGGCCGACTTCACGCTTTTCGTCAATCAACATTTCGAAGGCGAACTGATGTTCGAGTACGCCGTCGATCTGTACGACGAACCGACGATTCGCCGGATGGGTGGGCATTTGCTGCGTTTGCTCGAAGCCATCGCCGATGCGCCGACCACGATCGCGAACGACTTGCCGATCTTGAGTGCCGAAGAGCAGGCGCGTTTGGCGGAATGGAACCGTACCGAACGCGCGTTGCCGGAGCCGGCCACCATCGCCGCGCAAATCGCCGCGCAGGTCGCGCGCACGCCGGATGCGACGGCGGTGGAGTTCGCCGGTCGGCGAATGAGTTATCGCGAATTGGATCGCCGCGGCAATGCGCTGGCGCATGCGTTGCGCGCGCAGGGCGTCGGTCCGGGCGTCCTGGTCGGTCTGTACGTCGAACGCTCGCTGGAGATGCTGGTCGGTCTGGTCGGCATCCTCAAAGT